>JBKPDQ010000038.1:0-7737 GCA_046728015.1 Actinomycetota bacterium | reverse complement strand
GCCTCGCCCACGACCTCGATGTCGTCCTCGGCCTCGAGGACCATGCGAAATCCACTCCGGACGAGCGCCTGGTCGTCGGCGATCAGGACCCCGATGCTCATCCGTCCAACGGTAGAGAGGCACGGACGAGGAAGCCCCCATCCGTCCCCGCGCCGGCGTGCAGCCGGCCCCCGTGCGCCTCGACCCGCTCGCGCATTCCGATGATCCCCAGCCCCGACCCGTCGGCCGCGGGGACCGGTGGCCCGGCCCCGTCGTCGCCGACCTCGACCTCCAGCTCGTCGTCGAGATACCGAACTGTGACCAGGGCACGCGCCGCGCCGGCGTGCTTGATCACGTTGGTGAGCGCCTCCTGGACGATCCGGTACGCGGAGAGGTCGAGCGCTTGAGGAAGCGGTACCCGTTGACCCTCCACGGCAAGCTCGACAGTCAGCCCGCTCGCCCTCGCCTCCTCGATCAGCCCGGGCAGGTCGTCGACCCCGGGCTGTGGCGCCAGCGCCCGCTCATCACGCTCGCGTCGCAACACCCCGAGCGAACGTCGCATGTCCGCGAGCGCCGTGCGCGCCGTGCGCTCGATCGACTCCAGCGCCTCGCGGGCGCGCTCGGGATCGTGCTCGAAGACCCGGCGCGCCCCTTCTGCCTGCACGACGATGACCCCGACGCTATGGGCGACGACGTCGTGGAGCTCGCGCGCGATGCGGGCGCGCTCGTCGCCCACGGCGATACGAGCTCGCTGCTCCTGCTCGCGCTCGGCGGCGATGAGGCGAAGGTGGCGCGCCCGGACGATGCGGCCGAGGAGCCAAGGCGCCACGGCGAGCGTCGTGGAGAAGAAGAAGCTGCCGAAGTCCACCTGCGCGGAGACGAACACCGTGACCCAGAACGAGATCACGCCAACGACGAGGCCGATGGTGGCCCGACGCTCGTCCGCGTGGGCTCCGAGCGAGTAGAACGCCACCCCTGCGGTGAGCAGCGATGCGAACGGCTCCAACCCTTCCGCTCTGTCGGACTCGGGAAAGCTGAAGAGGCCGCCGCCGAGGGCTTCGTTCGTCACGGTGATGACGGCGAATGCGAAGATCATCGCCAGGGGCGCGCGCCGGCGCCACACCAGCGTCAGTGCCAGCAGCGGACCGGTGATCAGGTTGACGACGTCGGCCTCGGGCCCGGGCTGTTCGCCGAACCCGAACTGAACCGCGAAGAGGGCGGTGAGCGCAAGCGCGATCAGCGCGTCGATCAGCCGAGGATCGAGCGTGCGCAGCCGATCGATGAGACGCCGCGAACTCACGGGGCCACCGTAGCGCCGCTACGCCCATCCCTCGCGCACCTCGCGGACGATTTCACCTCATCCGCGAGGAGGACTTGCGCGCCCCGGGAGTGTCGCCCGACCTGACGACCGCGGGTCGTTCTCGAGGACGACGCCTCGTGTACGGAGATCGACTCGCGGGCCACGCAAGATCGTCACCGCGGCCGACGACAGGCGGCCCGGCCGGCCCGATCATGTCGGCCATGACCAACGCGATCACACTGCGCAACCTCACCAAGCGCTACGGCGCTCGTGCCGCGGTCGAGAACCTGACGATCGACGTGCCACCCGGCGTGGTCGCCGGGTTCGTCGGCCCCAACGGCGCCGGCAAGACGACGACGATGGCGATGCTCCTCGGCCTCCTGAAGCCATCCGGCGGCGGCGGGCAGGTGCTCGGCGAGCCGCTCGACGACCCTTCCTCGTACCTCGGCCGCGTCGGCGCCCTCGTCGAGGCCCCGGCCTTCTACCCGGCCCTCACCGGCGCCCAGAACCTCGCCGTGCTGGCCACTGCGGCCGGCCAGGACCAGTCTCAGATCCCAGAGCTTCTCGAGCTCGTGGGACTCTCTGCGCGCGGCGACGATCGCTTCCGCGACTACTCGTTCGGGATGAAGCAGCGCCTCGGGATCGCAGCCGCGATGCTCGGCGACCCGAGCCTGCTCATCCTCGACGAGCCGATCAACGGGCTCGACCCGGCCGGCGTGCACGAGATGCGAGGCCTGATCGGGCGACTGGCGACCGGCTCGCGCACCGTGCTCGTCTCCTCCCACGTGCTCGCGGAGCTCGAGCAGGTCAGCGACTGGCTGATCGTGATCGACGACGGGCGGCTCGTCTTCCAGGGCCCGGCGTCCGAGCTGCTGGACCGCTCCGGCGCGAGCCTCGCCGTCGCGCCCGAGCACCCCGCCGATATGGAACGACTGCGCGGCTTGCTCACAGCGGCGGGCCACGAGAGCCGGGCCGTCGACGACCACCTGGAGATCGCCGTGGACGGTAACGATCCCCGGCGGCTGGCGGCCGCGCTCAACCGCGCCGCGGGCGAGGGCGGGATCGTCCTCGCCGAGCTGCGCGTGACCGGCGCCACCCTCGAGGACCGCTACCTGACGATGGTCAAGAACGGAGGGGACCGATGATCAGATCGTTCAAGGCAGAGCTGCTGAAGCTGCGCCGGCGCAGGGTGGCGGTCGTCGCGACCGTCGGCGCCCTGGCGTTCGCCGTGATCGCCTCGACGGCCGTGTTCCTGTCAGCGACGCAGACCAAAGGGCCGGGGGATCGAGGCGCGACCATCGCCTCCCTCAGCGAGGCCGGCGGCGCGACCGAGGCGTTCGCCCTCGGGGTCTCGTTCACCGGCCTCGTGGTGCTGGTGCTGTTCATCGCCAACTTCGCGGGCGAGTTCTCGCAGGGCACGTTCCGCACGCTGCTGATGCGCCAGCCCCGGCGCCTCGGGCTGCTCGCCGGCAAGATGACCGCGCTGCTGGCGTTCGTCGCCGGCGTGCTCGCGCTCGCCGAGCTCTTCACCGTGGGCGCATCGGCCGCGATCGCCCCGAGCCAGGACGTCGCCATGGGCTCGTGGTTCGGGGTGGACGCGCTCGCCCAGGCTGCGGGCGACTACGCGACCGCGCTGCTTGGCGTCGTCTCGTGGGCGCTGCTCGGCATGGCCATCGCCGTCTTCGTCCGCTCGATCCCGGTCGCGCTTGGCATCGGCATCGTCTGGGCCGGGCCGTTCGAGCACATCCTCCAGGACTCGTGGACCTCCGCGGACCGCTGGTTGCCCGGGTTGCTGCTGGAGTCACTCGCCGCCGGTGGCACCGACGAAGTCGCGTTCGGCCGGGCGCTCGCGCTCGTCGCCGTCTACGTCGCCGTTGCCGCGAGCGCGGCGGCCGTGGTGTTCCTCCGCCGGGACGTCACCGCGTAACGGTGCCGTGCCAGGCCGTCCGCTCGGTGGCTCCAAACTCTGCGCGCGAGAAGCGAGCGTCTCGAAGCCGCATCCACCCGTGCCTCCAATGGACGACGGACAAACGTCTGGGATGACATCGCTGTCGCTCCCCAAGTCGCGCGAAGCAGAAGCGACCGATTGGCGCCCGAGAGAAGGCGAGCGTTCGGTGAAGATCCCGCATCGGTTGCTCCTCTTGGGGTATCAACGGATGGTGGCGGGGGACTAGGCCTCTTTGACGGCTGCGACGTCGATAACGATCTTCACCTTGTCGGCGACGATGACCGGGGCGTACTTCATCGCGAACGCCTGGCGAGAGACCTGGCCGGTCACCTCGAGGCCGAGCCGCTCCTCGCCCTCGGGGCCGGTCTCGATGCCGCCGAGCTCGGCGGTGAGCTCGACCTCGTTGGTCACGCCTTTGATCGAGAGGTCGCCGATGACGCGGAACGTGTCCTCGTCGACCGGCTCGATCACCTTCGACCGGAAGGTCAGCTCAGGATTGTTCTCGGCGGAGAGGAAGTCCTTGGAGCGCAGGTGCTTATCGCGCCGGGCCAGGTTGGTGTCGATGGAGGTGGCGGCGACCCGGCCGTAGGCGCGCGCGTCGGCGGGGTCCTCGCCGATCTCGAGGGCGCCGTCGAACTCGGGGAACTCGCCCCGCACGGTGTCGACGCCCATCTGCTTGACCGCGAACCCGACGCGGGTGTGGGCCTTGTCGACCTTCCAGGTGCCTGTCGGGATTCCGATTCGGTCGAGGGTGCTGGTGGTCATGTTCGTCCGCCTTTCCTGTGGCGGCTCACGCGTCGACCCCGCGTACACGGAAGCGGCGCCACCGCGCGTCCATGCCCTGCCCGTCGAGCGAGCGACTGCGACCGTCCCGGTCCGGCAGCATCGTCCAGATCCCGAACCCGATCTGAGCGCGTTCGGGGATGAAGGTGTGGGCCTCGTACACCTTGTGGCCGTCGACGCGCCACGCCGCGGTCGATCTGCTCCGGTCGAGGGTGATCTCGCAGGCGCGAAGCCGGGTGAAGTCGTCGTCGAAGTCCTCGTACGGCGACTCGATCACGTGGTAGAACGGCTCGCCCGCTCCGGCGCCGAACACGCCCACCTGCTCGTGCATCGCGAACACGCGGGTGGAGGTGCCGTCGACGGCGAACACGCGCTTGCTCACGGCGAGATCGAAGACGGCGAAGGAGGCCATTCCACGCCGGTAGTCCCCCGGTTCCCCGCCGATGTTCTTGACCGCCATGTCGACGGCGAACGTCGCCGGCCGAGCCGCCGGCAGCTCGAACTGGCGCGTCGAGAAGGTGAGGTACTTGGCGCTGTGGGCCAGCGAGAAGCGCGGGATCGTCACTCTCACCTCGCCCTCGCCGACGACCAGCTGCGCGTTGGGGTCCAGCGCGAGGTGCTCGCCGCCCGTCGGGAGCGGCAGGCGCGCCGCGCTCCAGCGCGCGGCGTCGAGGTCCGGCCCCCTGAGCTCGTCGTAGGTGACGAAGCCGTCGCGGGCGACGGCCGGGACCTGCGTCTTGGGCGTCATGGCTGTGGCTCCTTTCCCCGCTGCTCGTCGAAACGCCGGCCCGAGCGCGGGCGGATGGATTGCATCTGCTCCTAAGACCCGCGGTCTGATGCTTTTGTGACCGCGGCCCTGGCGGTCAGTCGTGGAGGATCGGCCCGCCGGTAGACCGCCGAGGTCGCAGACGCCTACGCGGCCGGCTTCCGGACCGGCCAGATCGACCGGGCCATCCGCCTGCTGGCGCCGGATTTCGTGCGGGTCGCACTGCAGGAGACCAACGGTCACGACGTAGAGCTCCGAGGGATCGTCGCGGTGGTGGAGCCAGAGCGCAAACATCCAGATCAACGTCGTCGAGGTCGGCGGCCCGCTCGTCAACCCCGACCAGTTTGCGATCCGCTCCTCCTTCGACGAGACCGGCCGCGCGTCCGGCAGACCCCAGATGACCACCATGCTGTCGCTGGACACCGTTGAGGCCAGCCGCGTCGTCCGCGAGGAGGTCTACTACTGCACCCCAGCCCACGACTGACGAGTCCGGCGCGGTCGGCGGCTCCGACCCCGTCCGCTCAGGGTCCGTCGGTACGGAGACCTGCCGCTCGTCCGAGGCAGTCGCGCGGACCTGACGCCGACGGCCCCGCTTGCCTTGGAACCGGGGAGCGGCGGGTCCGTTTGACGCTCGGTTGTCCCAAGGTGTCTCCTTCCAGCCGCTCGTGGCTAGCCGCTTTTCGTCCAAAGCAGTACTTCTGCGCTACTCCGACAGCCCAGCGGCTTCGAGGGCTCGGTTCCGGTCGGTGTGTATCGAGAGGCGAACGACCCTCCCATCACGAAAGGTCCAGACGTGGAAGAAGCGGTTCCACACCTCGGCGTCGGTCCCTCTCATCCGCCCGCCATCGCGGACGACGTCGACCACCCGCCCCTCGTCGGCGTAGATCACCTCTTCGATCTCGACGTGGTAAGCCTCGAACGTTTCCCAGTACTCGCGCATAGCTTCCTGTGCACCTTCAAATCCCAGGACTCCGACGATGTCCGGCCAGAGCTCCGTGTTGTCGAACTCATAGTCCGAGTCGAACAGCTCCCGGGGTGCCTCCAAGCGGGCGTTCACCCCCTCGTAGACCCGGCGAACTGTCTCGACGTTCTCCTGCGACATCGTCCGCGCCAGTATCTCGCGATCCATCGCTTCTACCGCTTTCCATGCAAAGCGTCCGCTTCTCGTCCGAAGCGCAACTCCAGGGATTCATGTCCTGTCACGATCAGCGGGTGACCGCGCCGTCCGAACTCACCGGACCTCGCGTGCGGCTGGTGCCGTGCGCTCCGGAGCATCACGCCCGCCTCCGAGAGATTCATCTCGAGCCCGAGGTGCGGCGCTGGTGGCAGGACCCGGCCGACGACTTCCCCGCCAGCATGAACCGCAGCATCAACTACACCGTGATGCTCGACGAGCGGGTCATCGGCTTCGCCCAGTGGTACTCAGAGGCCGAGACGATTATCCGTTTTGCCGGCCTCGATCTCTTCCTCGATCCGGCGGTGCACGGGCGCGGGCTTGGTCTCGAGACCGTGCGGGTTCTGTGCGCGCACCTGATCGACGATCACGGCTTTCACCGCATTGTGGTCGACCCAGAGGTTGAGAACGAGATCGCAATCGCGTGCTTCCGCAAGGCTGGCTTTCGGCCCGTCGGTGTCCTGCGGGAATACTTGCGCGACCGCTTCGGCGTCTGGAAGGACGGCCTTCTGCTTGACCTGCTCGCCAAGGAGTTCGTCCGCGGCTAGCTGGCGAGTCGGCATGCCGCTTTCCGTGCAAAGCGGGTGTCTCTGGAAGTTTGCTCCGGACGCGAGCACTCGCGCCGGCTGCGCCTCGTCAACGCACCGCGATCCCGATCCGCTCTAGCCGCCGGCGCTCGGCTGTACCGAGTACGCCTGCTGGTCGAGATACGGAGACCAGATCCTGCCGATGATCGTGAGCGGACTGGAGGCCCTGCTCAAGGTCGGCCGCGATGGACTAACGCGCCAATTCGCTCAGCGGGCGACAGCACTGGCAGACAACTATCGATCGATGGCGTGACCGAGGAGTTCTGCGCGGAGATGTATGACGCCCGCTCCGATTGGGTTCTCGGTGCCCACGTTCGCCTCTTTACGACCAGTGGGGAGGGGCCGGAAACAGACGAGCAGTGGAGGGTCTCGGCGAGATCGCGAAGCTCCAAGATCTTCTGAGGGCTGCGGTCCGACGCTGCCTTGAGGAGCGCTGCAAAATGGCTGCAGTCGCGGTGGGGACGACCGACTCGAGGCCCCGAAACCCCTTGAACAAGCGACACCGCTACCGGGATTCGAACCCGGGTTTCCGGACTGAGAATTCGACGAAAACCGTTCGCTCCGGTCATCTCAGGCCTTGTGAGGTTCTGTGAGATCGGCTGAGATCAGCTCAGGTCGGGGGGAGTTCGGGACAAAGTTGGGGACACAGAGTCAGCGCGGGCCTCGTTTCAGGGGTTTGACATCGGCGCCACCCCGTCGGACTCCCCCGGGGCAGCGGACGATGGGTCCATAGCGCGGACTGGAGCCGGGATCAATGCCGCCCCCGCGACGACGAGACCGAACGCGAGCATCCGCCCCGTGATCTCCAGTGCCCCCGTGCCGACCGGGTCACGGAAAACCAGGATGCCGCCGACGATCGCGATGAGGTTTGCCGCAACCGAAGTGAGCGCGATCACCTCGACGCCCGGCCCGAGCTGCAGTCCACGGGCCGAGGCATAGAAGGCGCCCACCGAGGCGACGAGGGCGGCGCCGGTCCACGGGCTGATCAGCTTGAGGACTCCGTCTTCGACGGCGTCTGCCAGGTAGGTGATGGCGATGTCGGAGACGCCGAAGAGCGCCCCGGCGGCAGCGCCCAGGAGCAGCCCTTGCACCGCGGGCGAGAAACGGCCGTGAGTGGAGATCACGGCCACCGCGCCGCTGAGGAGGATGATGCCGCACTCGATCGAGATCAAGGCCGCCAGGGCATAGCCCGCGGGATCG
>JBKPDQ010000037.1:0-7256 GCA_046728015.1 Actinomycetota bacterium | reverse complement strand
GCCGAGCAGGTGCAGAGCGACGGGGCGTACGCGCGCGGTGTCGATCCCGACGTGGAGGCCCTCTACAAGCAGCAGTCCCGCGAGAGGGATCGGAAGAAGCGCGAGGCCCTGCTGCACCAGATGCAGCAGATCCTCTACGAGCGGGTGCGGTTCGGGCCCCTCTGGGAGTTCATCTGGGCCAGCGCCATCGGGCCGCGGGTGGCGGAGCCCGCGCTGATGCTGATCGATCCGTACCCGTGGTCGGCGCCGCTGGAGGACGTGCGGCTCAAGGGGAAGTAAGAGCGCCGCCGCCGGGGGGCGAAGGAGAGGGCCCCCTTTATCGACACTCAGCGCCGCTTGCCGCCGAGGGCCGACCCTTCGACAACCATCGCCACGACACCAATGCCATCGGCCTGACCGACGTCGGCGCGCAAGCCTTTGGCTATCGCGGCGAGGCCAACCAAAGTGCCGACGACCAACGCCCCAATTGTCCCGGAGCAGGAACCGAGGGATCAACCGCTTGTCCCCGCGCGGGGCTTTGGCGAAGGACAATAGGCTATTGACAACCGCCTGACGCAAGGCTCCTAATCGCGCCACTCCACGCGCAGGGAGGCGCACATGAACCCAGGGCTCTACCTCGAGTTCCTCGCATCGCAGGCCAGGGTCAATCGTCGAGAAGTGCTAGAGCTCGCGGCCAAGAGCGGCCTGGCCGGCGCCATCGCGGCGCTGGGCATGACCGCCACGACGGCGCCCGTCAGGGCAGACAGCGGCAAGAAAGGAGGCGGCGGTGAATTCACCGACGACGTGTTCGATTACGCCAACCCCGCCAACCTGTCGGACTGGGCGCCCAGCCGGTATGGAGCAGCCGACCAGCGCGGCAGCTTCAACGAGGTGACGCCGGAGAGGACGGCGGACACGCTGAAGCGAGTGCTGGATCGTGGCCGGAAGGTGAAGACGTACAACCTCGGCGAGCTGGTGTGGAACGGTTTCCCGGCGTTCGTCACGACGCCGGCGCGCGGGCATCACATGCGGATGACGGTGACGGGTTACACGCCGCCGCCCGACTTCGAGGCCAACGGCGGCTACATCACGTCGCTGACGCCGATCGGCTCGAACGAGGTCAGTGTCCACGAGGAGCGCTTCCCGTCGCTTCCGCTGGCGCCCGCCGGCACGACCTACCAGATCGCCACGCAGCTCGACAATCTCAACCACGTGGGCGCCGCGGAGTTCTTCTACAACGGCAACCGCGGGCCCGACTTCCTCACGGCGGAGGGCACGACAAAGCTCGGCGGCGAGCACATGGGGCCGATCGTCACGCGGGGCGTCGTGCTCGACATCCTCGGGCTCAAGATCGCCCAGCGCGACACGGGCGCGCTCGGGGCGCCGGCGCCGAACGGCAGGCCGGTGCTGCGGGGCAACTACCGCATCACGCTCGAGGACATTGATGCGGCGATGCATCGCGAGCGCATCGAGTCGATCGAGCCCGGCGACGTCGTGATGTTCCGCACGGGCTGGAGCCAGCTGCTCAAGGGGCGCACCCCGGCCGGGATCACGCGCTGGAGCGCCTCGGAAGGCCTGCCCGGTCCATACGTGAGAGAGGGACGCTTCCTCGGCTCGATGCGCTGCGCCTGCATTGCGAGCGACACGTGGGCGCTGGAAGTGCTCGGCAGCCCGGACAATGTTCCCGGCACGGCGTTTCCCGTCCATCAGGATCTGCTGATGCGCTACGGCGTGCGGATCGGCGAGTCGGTCGTCGTCGATGAGCTGGTGGCCGCCGGCGTCTACGAGTGCGTGTACATCGTCACGCCGCAGTTCGTGGAAGGCTCGACGTGCGGCAACACGCCGCCCGTCGCGCTGGCGACTCCGAAGCACTGACGCATGGCTCGAGCAGGAGCATCGGGCGCTTGCGGGAAACCGGAGGCGCCGATGCGTTTCTCATACTTTGGCTCACCGCACTCGAGCGGCCTCGGCTTCGGCCTGGGCGCGGTGCTCGGCGGGAGGTCGCGTGCCGGAAGGAGACGGTCATCGCCACCGTCGGCGACGGCGCCTACGTCTTCGGCGATGCCTGTTTGTGCGGCGCGCTTATCAACTGCTCGTTCTCCCCCGTCGTTTTCAACGACCACCAGTGGAAAGCGGTCACGTCCGGGGCGCTCGCAGTGCATCCCGACGCCCTCGCCCGGACGCGCGGTCGCGTGCCGCTGAGCGAGTGGACAGCCCGGGCGCGCCGTGGTCGGCCGATCAGGTGGGACACGTGGATGGGGTTATCGACCGGGACGGGGCGTAGCCCGACCGAGACGCTGCCCTCGATCGAAAAGGCGACGGGGTGCTGGGCGACGAGCCTCGGTAGGCTGGCGCCTACGCCCCGAGCATGTAGCGCGGTTGCTCCCTGCTCCCGTGCACAGGGTGGGGACAGGGTAGGGGGGCGGGCGCCCCTAACCCGCATTATTCATGAAGCCTCGTGGAACCCCGACAGTCTGGGGGCTCCGCGCTTCGTTCATGAATAATGCGCGCTAATAGCCACGCTCCCAGTCGACCTGGTTCAGGAGCGGTTCACCCTCCAGGCAGCGGCGCAGGTTCTCGCGGAAGATCGCCAGCGCGCCGGTCGGCGGATGTTCGGTCTGACCCGAGGTGTGCGGTGTCAGGATCACGTTCTCGAAGGCCAGCAGCGCCGCTGGTGGCGGATGATCGAACTCGCCCTCGTAGACGTCGGCCGCGAAACCCCCGACCTGACCCGAGCGCAGCGCATCTGTCAGCGCGGCCTCGTCGATCAGCTCGCCTCTCGCCACGTTGATCAAGAACGCGCCCGGCTTCATGGCGGCGAAAGCGGTGGCGTTGAACAGGTGGTGGGTCTCGGCGGTGAGCTGCGAGGCGACCACCACCAGATCGCTCTGCGCCAGGACGGCATCCAGCTCGGAGGGCGGGTAGAGGTGGTCGACGTGCTCGACCGGCTCCGAGGAGCGGCGGGTGCCGATCACCCGCATGCCGAGCGCCCGGGCCAGCCGCGCGACCTGCTGCCCGATGCCGCCCAGCCCGACCACGGCCAACGTCTTGCCTGCCACTTGACGCCCATTGAAGGCCTGCCGATCGAGCTTACCGGCCGATCGCTGGCTGAAGGCGCGCGGCAGCTCCTTGCAGAGCGCCAGGCTGACCGCGATCGCCCACTCCGCGATCGGCAGGGTGCTGCCGGCGCCGCGCCCGCTGGTGACGGGCACGCGGCCTCTCCAGAGATCGCCTCGAGACAGGTTGGACACCCCGGCCGGGATCTGGTGCACGAAGCGCAGGCGCGGTGCCCGCCCGGCCAGCCGCAACGGCGGCGGGAAAGTAATGCAGACCACCTCGGCATCTGAGAGCAGGGCTTCGCGGTTCTGGCGCAGCTCCGGGCTGTCGGGCATGCTCCAGAAGCGGCGCGGCAGGTACAACTCGGTAGTCTGAGTCGGCCAGTCGGCCACCAGCTCCGGCCCGAACAGCTCCCAGGCGTCCTCGATCTGGAGCCGCGCGTCGACGGCGGCGATCTCGGCGATGCGCTCGGTCGACATCGGCGCAATCAGAACGACCTTCATACCGCGGTTGCGATCGGCGTCAAACTCGTCACACGCCAAAATACAGGATTTTCCCGAAGCCCATATACGCGGCGTGCACGGCCCAGAATTTGCGCGCGGTCTTGCAGCGCGATCCAGGGCATCGCCGTCTCCGATCGTGTCAGGTCGTCTCAGGGAAGAGATCTCGGAGAGATCAACAGGGGGGAAGGGATGGAAGGATGGCCGAGGCCGGACCGCGCGGGCCGATGGGTCGCTCCCGCCGCCGGCGGCTGCCCTCGGCGCCTGCAGGGACCTTCCATTCGGTTACGTTGTCACCGGCGCCGCGTCGAGGTCGGCTGGAGTCGACGTCGCCGGGATGCTCTCCACGTCGTCGGCCAAGCGCTTCCTCAGGACGATCCGCGCTTGGTGCACCCGCGACTTCGTGCCCCCAGGAAGTTCCTGAGGGTCGACGCGGGACGCGTCTGCCCGATTTGGGTAGGGGTTTGGCTGCCCGAGGGGTGGCGCCTTCATTCAGATCGATCGGATGCGCGCCATGGGAGGGCTTCGGTAGTATAGCGCCGTGCTGCCGCCGGGCTGCGATGGGCCACGCGTGGTCCACACCATCGGGCACTCGACGCGCGAGGCCGACACCTTCCTGGCTCTCCTCGCCGTCCACGCCATCGCGTGCGTGGTGGATGTCCGCCGCTGGCCGGCCTCGCGTCGCTATCCGCACTTCGCGCGCGAACCGTTGACCGTGGCGCTCGCTGCCGCGGGCCTCGACTACGTGTGGCGCCAGGACCTGGGTGGCTTCCGCACTCCGGCCCCCCAATCGCCCAATGCCGGCTGGCGGGTCGGGGCCTTTCGCGCCTATGCGGATTTCATGCTGACGTCGGATTTCGAGGCGACCATGGCCGAGCTGGAGCACCTTGCTGGCGCGCGGCGCATCGCGCTGATGTGCGCCGAGGCAGTGCCGTGGCGGTGCCACCGCCAGCTCCTCGCCGACGCGTTCACGGTGCGCTCCTGGCCCGTACGCCACATCCTCGACGACGGGTGTGCCGAGCATCGCCTGCCGCCGTTCGCCGAGCCGGCGGGTACGCGCATCCTCTACCCGAAGCGAGGCCCAGTCAGTACGGGATGTCGATGAGTCGGTCTCGCGCCGTGCGCATGTCCTCGGCGAGCAGATCGCGCAGCGCCCCGGCGACCGGGCCCGGTTTTCCGTCGCCGATGGGCGTGCCATCCCACTCGACGATGGGGGCCACCTTGACCGAGCTGCCGATCAGCAGCATCTCGCGGGCTCCGCGCGCCTCGGCCACGGGGACGTCGCACACCTCGACGCCCCGGAGGAGGCCGCCCTCGAGGCGGTGAGCCAGATCGAGCAGGCGCAGGGATGTGCACCCGGACAAGATGTGGTCGAACTTCGGATGCCGGAGGACGCCGTCGGCCATGACGAAGGCGACATTCATGTTGGAGCTCTCGCCCACGTGGCCCCCCTCGTCGATGAAGACGCCGTTGTCGAGCCCGGCCTCCTGCGCCTCCATCTGCATGAGGACGTTGGGCAGGTAGTTGGTGCTCTTGGTAATCGCGTAGAGCGGCGGCTTGATCGGGTAGGTGGTCGTCATGACGCGCAGCCCCTGAGACTGCCAGGTATCGGGGTAGGCGAGGCCGCCGAAGATCATGACGAAGAAGCCAGGAGCCGCGCCGGCCGCAGGTGGCAGGCCAAGGCTGCCCGGGCCGGCCGAGATCCAGTAGCGGATGGAACCGTCGCGCTTGCCGCTCGCCGCTGCCGTGTGCGCGATGATCTCGCGCATCTCCTCCCGTGAACCGGGGAGGGTGAGTCGCGAGGTGCTCGCCGAGCGGATGAACCGGTCGAGGTGGGCTTCGAGGTCGTAGATCTTCCCCTCCACGATGGCCGCGGTGTCGAAGACCCCGTGACCCCGGTGCACCATGTGGTCGTCGAAGGGGATGACCATGAGGGCGGGATCGGTCACGATGCCTCCCAGCTGGCTCGAGTAGAAGGCCCAGTAGCGCACGGGCTGACGGCTTCGCAACGCCCGCAGCTGATTGAGGACCTCGTCGGAGCGGAGGATGGGAAGGGTGGGTGTCACGGGCATAGGGGCCTCCTCAGACGGCGATTGTGCGCGGCGGCAGTCGGCGATCACATACGGCGGTGAATCGGCGCTTCATTTTGCCTTGAGTGTCACGTCCTCGTACGGTGCCGCCCACGGGTAGCCGGCGATGAGTCCGAGCCCCGACTCGGCCACGCGGGGACCGTACCCGTTCAGGACGGAGAGCTGCCAAATGGGCAGGTACATGACCTTCTCGTGCATCAGCTGCTGGATCCGGTGGAGAATCGCCTCCCGCTTCTTCGGATCGAGCTCGCCCGCTTGCTCTCTGAAGAGGCCGTCGATGTCGGGATATGCTCCGTACGCGTAGATGCCGGTCCCGGCCGTGAAGGCCTCGATCCGGGTGGCCGCGTTCCCGAAAATGCCGCTGATGCTGTAGACGAGGTTCTTGAGCTTCTTGTCCTGATAGGATTTGAGGAAGCCCGCGCGCTCGAGCGGCCGGAGCTTCGTCCTGATCCCGGCCGCCTGAAAGTAGTTGAGGGCCGCCTCGCTCGCTCCCGTGGTCGAGACATCGCACCAGAGGTCGCCGGCCTCGAAGCCCTTGGGGTATCCGGCTTCGGCGAGGAGCTGCTTGGCCTTCGCCGGGTCGAAGGGATACACGGGCGGCTGCCAGTAGAAGTCGAAATTGGTGGGGATGATGCTCCCGGTGATCTTGGAGAATCCCAGGCTCTCGGCCTGGTTGATGGCCTGGCGATCGACGGCGTGAGTGGCGGCGAGGCGCACGCGGCGATCGTGCCACGGCGAGCTTGCATCAAACTGGTCGGCGAAGAGCAGCCAGTGGGTGCTGGTGAACGGCGTGGGCCGCAGCGTGAGCGTGGGGGTCCGCTGGACCTCGGCGCCGATCTCCCCGGGAAGCGCGTACGCGAGGTCCGCGTCACCGCTTTTGAGCATGACCAGCCGCGTGGCGACGTCCGGGGCGGATTTGAAGACCAGGCGCTTCACGCTCGGGGTCTTGCGCCAGTACGCGTCGGTGGCCTCGAGCACCAGCTCTATGCCCGGCGTGAAGGAGACGAAGCGGTACGGTCCGGCGCCGACCGGCGCCTTCTTGAAGCCCTCCTCGCCGACCTTCTCGATGTACTTCCTGGGGACGATCCAATTCGCGCCCGTCGCCGGTGTGGCGTAGAAGGTCATGAAGTCCGGCCACGGCTGCTTGAGCCGGAAGCGGATGCGCCCGGCATCCGGTGTCTCGACCGCGGCGACTCTGTCCTTGAGCATCTTCGCGGAGATACCGCGGTAGCGCTCGAAGGAGAACTTGACGTCGTCAGCGGTGACCGGCTCGCCGGTGTGGAACCGCGGGCCCTTGCGCAGCACGAACTCGTAGAAGAGTCCGTCGGACGACATGCTCCACGACTCCGCCAGGCTGGGCGCCATGCTCTTGCCCGGCATGGGCTTCACCAGGGCGTCGTGGAGCGCGTAGAGGATCATGAAGGGAGAGACCACGCCCGGCGTCTCGGCGGGCTCGAAGAGCGTCGGGGCCAGGGAGAAATGGAGCGCGTAGGTGATCTGACCCTCGGGAGCCGCGAGCGCCAGTGCGGGAGCGATCAACACCAGAGCGAGCGACCCAACCATGATTCGTCGTGTGCGTGGACTCATCTGAATCGTCTCCTTCCCAGGCCGATCGGTGGCTATGGGCCCC
>JBKPDQ010000036.1:0-5424 GCA_046728015.1 Actinomycetota bacterium | reverse complement strand
AGTCGTGACGTCCAACCCTGGGCACTGTCTGTGGACAGGCATCGTGAGCGCTGATCGAGCCCCGAAGCTTGCGCGGCGCCTCATGGCCGAGGACATGTTCACGGGCTGGGGGCTGCGAACCCTGTCCGCGGGAATGCCGCGCTACAACCCCATGAGTTATCACAACGGCTCGGTGTGGCCTCACGATACGGCGCTGGCCGCGGCCGGCCTGCGTCGCTACGGTTTCGGCGATGACTGCGTCACTCTGACGACGGCCCTCTTCCAGGCCGTGCAACACTTCGACGAACTGCGGATGCCCGAATTGTTTTGCGGGCTTGACCGCGTGGAGGGCCAGGGGCCCACTCGATTTCCCGTCGCCTGCTCGCCACAGGCGTGGTCGGCGGGCGTGGCGTTCCACCTTGTCCACGCCATGCTGGGACTCCGCGCCGAAGCCGCGCGAAATCGGTTGACACTTAACTCCCCTCGGCTTCCTCCGTGGCTCGGCTGGATGGAGTTGCACGGCCTGCGGCTCCGCGACTCGCGCGTCGCCATTCGAGTTTCCCACGGAAGGGAGAACGCGGCGGTAGAGCTGCTGGAACGAACGGGCGCCGCCGAACTCCTCGTGCGGCCCTGAAGGTCCTCAGTGCCACATCGAGCCGGCGGGCCGGGCCGGGGTAGGGTCCCCCAATGCTAGCGCTCCCGGCCTTGGAAGCAGAACCGCTCACCGAGCCGCGATCAGAAGCCCCCGTACGCTGGTCCTGAATGCCGCGATGAGCTGATCAGACGGGCTGAGAGCGCCTCGCAACGTGGGCATGTCCTGTTCAGTCGTACGACACGGCTTTCTGTCCGCATCCGGCCCCCGGCGAGTACTCGCCGCCGCAGCGTGAGACGGAGGAAGTGTCCGTGCGACACCACCACCAGCAGCATCATCGCGAGTAACAGGGGAATGAAGGCGAGGAGCAGCGCGCGGATCATGCGAAGCTTCGACTCCGGGCGCTCCTCACCGTGCCGGGCGGCTCACCTCGGCTTCGGATGACGTGAGGGCGTGTCGCAGAACCTCTTCCGCATCCTCGACGAAGATGAAGGAGAGTTGCCCGCGGAGCTCCGGTGGCACGTCCTCGACGTCGCGCTCGTTCCGGCTCGGCAAGATCACGGAACGGATGCCCGCCCGATGCGCGGCCAGGACCTTCTCCTTGATGCCCCCCACGGGAAGCACCTTCCCGCGAAGAGTGATCTCCCCGGTCATGGCCACGTCGCGGCGCACCGGCCTCCGCGTGGCCAGCGAAGCCAGCGCCGTCATGATGGTGACTCCGGCCGAGGGCCCGTCCTTGGGAATCGCCCCCGCCGGCACGTGCACGTGGATGGTTTTGTTCTCGAAGAGCTTGGGATCGATGTCCAGCGCCTCCGCGTTGGACCACACGTAGGAGACTGCGGCCTGCGCGCTCTCGCGCATGACGTCCCCCAGCATGCCGGTGAGCACGAGCCGCTCTTCGCTGCTGGGCATCATGGTGACTTCGACGAACAGGACATCGCCTCCGGTCGGCGTCCAGGCCAGGCCCGTGGCCACTCCGGGCCGCGTGGTCCGCTCGGCCACCTCGTCGAAGAATCGCGGTCGGCCGAGATACTCGGCGACGTTGTCGGCGGTGATCCGGACTGGCTCGCGCTGTCCCTCGGCCAGCCGACGGGCCACCTTCCGGGCCACGGCGGCGATCTCCCGCTCCAGGTTCCGCACCCCAGCCTCACGGGTGTACCCCCGCACGATCTGGCGAAGCGCTTCGGGTTCGAACGAGAGCTCGTCCTTGGCCAGGCCATGCGCGGCGAGCTGCTTGGGGATCAGATACTCCTTGGCGATCCCGATCTTCTCCTCATCCGTGTACCCGGAGAGCGTCAGAATCTCCATCCGATCGCGCAGAGGTCCGGGAATCGTGTCGAGCGTGTTGGCGGTGGCGATGAACAGGACCTGCGAGAGGTCGAACGACACCCCCAGGTAGTTGTCGACAAACGTGTTGTTCTGGGCCGGGTCCAGCACCTCTAGGAGCGCCGAGGACGGATCGCCCCGCCAGTCCGCCCCGATCTTGTCGATCTCGTCGAGCATGAAGACGGGATCGCGGGTCTCGGCTCTCCGGAGCCCCTGGATGATGCGGCCGGGCATGGCCCCGATGTAGGTCCGCCGGTGGCCTCGAATCTCCGCTTCATCGCGCACCCCGCCCAGCGACATGCGCACGAACCGCCGGCCCAGGGCTCGAGCAATGCTCTGGCCGAGACTGGTTTTCCCTACCCCCGGCGGCCCCACGAAGCAGAGGATCGGCTCGCGCGCTGGCGGGTCCCCCGTGACGCGCGGCGGCTCAGCGGGCACCGGGCTCTCCGCCGGATCGGGATGGCCTGTCCGGTCCTCGCGTTCCTGACGGAGTTTCTTGACGGCCAGGTACTCGAGAATTCGGTCCTTGATCTTCTCGAGATCGAAGTGATCCTCGTCCAGCACCTGACGGGCCCGGTGGATGTCGATGGTTCCACCGCTGAGCTTGCTCCAGGGCAGGCTGGCCATCCACTCGAGATACGTGGCGATCATGCCGTGCTCGGGGGAGGCGGGCGGGATGCCGGCGAGGCGGGCCAGCTCGCGCTCCGCTTCACGCCGAGCCTCGTCCGGCAGACCGGCTTCCTCGATCCGGCGTCGGAGCTCGGCGACTTGCGTGTCGCCGCCCTCCTCTTCGCCGAGCTCCCGTTGAATGGATCGGAGCTGCTCACGCAAATAGAACTCCCGCTGCTTCTTGGACAGCCGCTCCTCGGTGTCCGTCGTGATCTTCCGGCCCAGCTCGCGCACGGCCAGCTCGCGCTGCAGCAGATCGACCAGTCGGCGCAGCTTGGCGGTGATCGGATCCAGCTCGAGGAGCTCCTGCCGCACGGGCACGTCGAGGGGAATCACCGAGGCGATGAAATAGACCACATGGCGCGCATCGGCGAGGTTCTGTACGGCGGTGGCCAGCTCGTCGGGAAGATCCTGGGACACGGTCACCATCCGGCCGAAGATATCCGCCACCGCGCGGCGCAGGCCGTCGACCTCGGTGGCTTGGGTCATCTGATCGGGAGCCGCCTCGATCCGCGCGACCAGGTACGGGTCCGTTCCGATGGTGTCCAGCAACCGGATCCGCTCGATGCCCTGGACCATGAGGCGGACGTTGCCGTCGGGACCCCGAGCCAGCTGGTGGATCATTCCCACGGTCCCCACGCGGTGGAGGTCTGCCGCGCTCGCCGGCTCCACCTTGGCATCGCGCTGCGCCACCAGGGCCAGCAGCCGGTTGCCGCGCATCACATCGTCGACGAGCCGTACCGAGCGCGGCTGCCCCACCATGAGCGGGACAGCGGTCAACGGGAACACCACCCCCTCCCGGAGCGGCAGTACCGGAAGCGCATCGGGAATGACGAAGTCCCCTGGGCCAGGGCCAGACTGGACAGCCATCAACCGGTTTCCGCACGCTTGGGCAGCGTGATGCGCAGCAGGCCGCGCTCGTAACCCGCTTCGACGTGCTTGGCGTTCACGAGCGCCGGCAGGGGCAACTCTATCCGGAACGGACCCTGGTGAATGCCCGCCGCGTGGTACACGGCCCCCTCCTCGCACGTCGGAAGCTGGCGGTGCCCTTCGATGATGAGCGCGTCCTCGAACAGCTGGATCTCGAAGTCGTCTTCCGCGACACCGGCGAGATCCACCACGACCTCGACCTTGGTGGCGGTCTCGTACATATCCGCGTCGGGCCGCCAGCGAGCGGGTCCGAGAAGGCGCAGGCGATCGCTCTTCCCAATGTCGCCGAACGGCCAGGCCTGCGGGGAGTAGACGACGATCGCGTAGCGGTAACTCAGGTGTCGATAGCGCATGGCCGTGTGCGGTCCCGGCTTCATGTTGCGCGATGACGTCGCCGGGGTCAATCAATCACGGAGTGCAACCCGCGGGGACTCCGGCCGAGCGAGGTTCGAAGATGTCTTCAGCATCCCGCTCGTCGCGGGACCGCTTCGCGGAGCTGGCGGAAGAGCCGCGTCAGGTCGGCCGCCTGATAGTGCGCATTGAGCCCGCTGGGATTCGGCAGGATCCACACGCGGGACGGCCCAATGGCCTCGGGCTGCGGCCCCAGCTCCGCTCGTGGGCGAGCGAGGGCCAAGCGATAGGCCCCGATACCCAGGAAGGCGAGGATGCTCGGTCGGTAGCGGCGCGCCTTCGCCTCGAGCCTCCGGCCTCCCGCGATCAGCTCGGCCGGCGTCAGCTCGTCGGCGCTGGCCGTCGCGCGGGCCACCACGTTCGTGATGCCATAGCCGATCGCCAGCAGCGCCCGTTCCTCGTAGGGTGAGAACAGACGCGGCGTGAAGCCGCCGGCGTGGAGGGCCGGCCAGAAGCGATTGCCGGGTCGACCGAAGTGGTGGCCGATGGCCGCGGTGTAGAGACCGGGGTTGATCCCCACGAAGAGGACAGCCAGGCCAGGCGCGATCACGTCGGCCAGCGTCTTTCCTCTCGCCGCCAGCAGCTCGGCGCGCGAGGGGCGGAGCGGGGCCGCTGGCTCGCTGGCCGAAGCCATCGCCCTCGCCTGGGCGGAGCGTCCTACAGGGCGCCGCAGGCCTGCACGCCATCGAGCCACACCGACTCGACGGTGCGCGTGTTGCGGATGTTCTGGAGCGGGTTGGCCTTCAGCACGACCAGGTCGGCGCGGTGACCGGGTGCAATTTCACCCAGGACGCCTTTCTGGCCGACGATCTCGGCTGATCCAACGGTGGCCATCCGCAAGGCGTCGATGGGGGCCACGCCGGCGCTGACGAGCAGCTCCAGCTCGCGGTGCTCGTAAAATCCCGGCACGCGGTTGCCGACTCCAGTATCGGTGCCAAATCCGAACGGGACGCCGGCCGCATGCAGCTTCCCCACATTGCGGACGGCCCGTTCGTAGTCCGGCCGGAGCTCGGGAAACTCCTTCCGGGCCCGGTATGTATTGAGGAACGCCTCGTGGCGCAGGTAGTCGGCGCTTCCCGGCGGCAGGAACTTCCCGAAGAGCGGGTCGTCCACCCAGGATGGACGATCCACGAAGATGTAGTTGCTCTCGGCCACGGCGAGCGTCGGGATCACCGACACCTTGCGCGCGAGCATGAGGTTGATCAGCTCGCTGTCCACCTCGCGATCGCGCGGCATGTGGGCCACCGCGTGCAGGCCCGACCGGATGAGGAGCTTGGCGTCATCCACGGCGTAGACGTGTGCGTACGTCTTGAGGCGCACCCGAGCGCCTTCAGCGATGATCGTTCGGGCGACCTGGGGTTGCATCTTGGGGAACTGCCCATACCACGCGTCGTACCAGATCTTGATCCCGCTGGCGCCCTTCTGCGCGGAGTCCCCCAGCGCCCGGCGAATGGGCTCGGGCTCCGTCTCCCGCACGAAGCCTGGAGGATCCATGCGGAAGGGCGGCAAGCCTTGAG
>JBKPDQ010000035.1:0-16253 GCA_046728015.1 Actinomycetota bacterium | reverse complement strand
CTTGTCAAGGGCGGCGGCGGTCGCGACACCGGCAAGGGCGGCAGCGGCGATGACGTCATCAGGGGCGGCGCCAAGCGAGATCGCCTGCGGGGTGGCAGCGGCGACGACCTGCTTGCGGGCGGCGGCGGCAATGACAGCTGCCGCGGGGGACCCGGAGTCGACACGCTCACGAGCTGTTGAGCTAGAAGCCAACGCCACGGCCCGCCAAGCCGGGGCGGGTCGTGGCGTTTTGCGCGCACGAGCTGTGTGTCATCCCCGCTGAGCAGCCCGCGCGACAGTCATTCGCGCCCGCCGACCGCTGAGGCCGCCTCGCTCATGCTCGGCGAGGTAGCGGTCGAGCGGGGCGTGTCCGTATCGCCGCGGCCCGCCTTCCAGTCCTGCTCGATCCTTCGCATCAGCGGCGGGTACACGATCAGGTGCCGGAATGGCCTAATCGCGGCCATGTAGACGGCCCCGAGCAGCCCGTTTGGCTTCACCAAGACGGCCATCTCGCCCCGGTAGCGGCCCGTCCGGTCCGGGACCCAGCCGATGTGCATGACCCCGTGAACGGTCCGATTGACGATCTCCGCGGCCCACTCGTTCTCGAGCAAATACACGGAGGTGAAGGGCGCCATCTCAGAGTCCGGGGGCCCCGATGGGCCCCCGCGCAGATCCACCGGCAACCGGTCGCGGAGCGTCGGCCGCTCCCACGCGTGGCCACCGTCCGGGCGGTCCCAACCGAGCAGCTCCCCGACCTTCCACCGAATCGCCCACAGCATTCGGGCGGCACGGGAGGAGCTTTCCGACGGGTCCATCGAAGCGATCTGCCGCACCAGCCGAGGCAAGTCGCCCGGGCCTCCCGGTGTGGGTAGCGCCCACACGTCCTCGAGCCGGAAGTCGCGGGTGAGCTCGTGAATGCGCCAGGGGCGGGAGGTGTGCGCCGTGTTCGGGAGTTTCATTCGTGGAACCGCTATCGATACAGTTGTGTATGGATAGAGGCTAGCATGTGCGTCGTGTCCACCCCACGCGGAACGCGATACCGATAAAGCCATGGCCCCGGCCCGCACGCCTCGCAGCAGGTGGATCGATGAGGGGTTGCGCGCCCTTGCCGCCGGCGGTCCGGACGCCGTCCGGATCGAGCTGCTCGCGAAAGCGCTCGGCGTCACCAGGGGCGGCTTCTACTGGCATTTCGACAACCGGCGCGCGCTGCTTGACGAGATGCTCGAGACCTGGGAGCGCAGAAGCACCGAGGAGGTAATCGAGCGAGTCGAGAGCGAAGGCGGGGACGCCAAGACGAAGGCGCGGTGGGCGGGCGCGCTCACCTTCTCAGGCGACGGGCTACTGGCCATCGACCTCGCAATCCGCGACTGGTCCCGACACGACGAGGCCGTCGCTGAGCGCCTCCGACGCGTCGACAACCGGCGAATGGACTACCTGCGGTCGCAGTTCGAGACTTTCTGCTCCGACGAGGACGAGATCGAGGTCCGCTCGATGATCGCTTTCTCGCTGGCAATCGGCAACCACCTCATCGCCGCTGATCACGGCGCACGCAGCCGCTCAGACGTGCTGGAGCTGGTCGTGGGGCGCCTCTTTGCCTAGGGCTCCTTGCTGTCCTGCTCGAGGAACCCCGGACTCGCGATCGTCGTCACCCCGAGGGCGATTCCCAAGAAGATCAGCGGGATGGCGATGATGCGGGCGATCGAGGCGTCGACGAAGAACAGGAGCAGGAGCCCGAGGACGAAGGCGCCAAACGCGACCTGGGGCAGGCGCTCGCGGATCATCTCGGCTCCGGCTTGGACGGTGTGATCGGCTGGAAGCGCTCCCCCAGCCGTCCTTCGAGCTTCAGCTTGAACAGCCACCAAAGCGAGGGCACGATCACGGCCAGTGCCAAGGCCAAAGCGATCAAGGTCGCGATCAGCGTCGGATCGCCAGCCGCGGCGTCCTGGAACGACAGCTCGCCGGGGAGGAAGTCGGGCCGTTGCGCGAGGGCCAAGCCGACGAGGATTGCCCCGACCGCGGCGGCGGAGCTGAAGCGGGCGAGCTCGAAGCGGTTGGTCCAGATCAGCCCGATCGTCACCAGGCCGACCAGCGCCGAGACGATCACCATCCCGAGCCCGAGGCCGGAGGTCAGCCCGTCATAGAGGTCCGGGGCCTCAGACTCGACCACGGCCAGCCCACCGAGAGCGAAGGCGCCGGCAACGACGGCGGAGCCGAGCGCACGGCGGCGGAACGCGGCCGCCAGGTCGGGCAGCGCCATCCTGGTGGCGTCGCCGGCGAGGAAGACCGCCGCGAGGTACGCGCCCACCGCGACCGCCATTAACCCGACGAAGATCGACGGCGCGTTGGTCCAACTGCCGAGCGGATCGGACGGGTCCCCCTCGGCCGGCACCTGACCGGTGGCGACGGCGCCAATGGCGCAGCCCAGAAAGAACGGAACCAGCAGCGACGAGAGCGCAAACGTCGCGCCGAGCAGCCGCGCCTCGGAGATCGTCGCCGCCTCACCGCGCAGGGCGAACGCCGCCCCGCGGAAGATGATTCCCACGGCGGCGAGGAACAACGGCACGTAGAGCGTCTCCATCAGCGGCCCGAACGCGCGCGGGAAGCACGTCCACATCACCACGAGCACGACGATCAGCCACACGTGGTTTGCCTCCCAGACAGGTCCCATCGACTGCTTCACGAGCCCGCGCAGCCGGGCCCCGCGTTCGGCGCCGCCCGCGGTCAGGTCCCAGAAGCCGGCGCCGAAGTCGGCTCCGCCCAGCACCGCGTAGGCGGTCAGCGCGAGGATGAGCACCGCGGCTGCAAGGTCGGCGAGCATCAGACAGACCTCACGGCAGCACCTCGATCTCGCCGGGACCAGTGCGGTCCACCGGCTCGGGACCCTGACGCGCGAGCCGGCGCAGCATGTAGAAGGCGACGGCAGCCAGCCCGACGTAGACGACCGCCAGCGCGGCGTACCCAATGGGAATCCCCTCGGCGCCGGTGACGGCCTGCTCCGTGCGCATCAGCTCGTAGACGATCCACGGCTGGCGCCCGACTTCGGTCACGATCCAGCCCGAGATCAGCGCGACCAGCGACGCCGGGCCGGCGACCACAACGGCCCGATAGAACCATCGGGAGCCGGGCAGCGCGCCGCGCCGCCAGCGAAACCACAGGAACCACACGCTGAGGAGGGCGAGCAGCGTCCCGACCCCGACCATGAGCTGGAAGGCGTTTCGGACCCATCCCACCGGGGGGCGGTCGTCTGCGGGCACCGCATTCAGCCCTTCGATCGTCGCGTTCGGATCGTGGTCTGCGAGCAGGGACAGCCCCTTGGGGATCGAGATGCCGCTGTGCACCTCGCCGTCGAAGTAGATCCCGCCGAGAGTGAGGTCGGCTCCCTCGGTCGTCTCCTCCAGCCCCTCCATCGCGGCGAGCTTGGTCGGCTGCTCCTCGCTCACCGTCCGGGCCGCCCAGTCCCCGACGAAGAGCTGGGCTGGGGCCGCGAGCGACAGGACCGCAAGCGGCACGACCAGGCCCGCGCGGTAATAGTGGTCGCGCCTGCCGCGCAGCCACGCAACGGCGTAGACGCCCGCGACGATCGCGCTGGCGACGATGAACCCGGCGAGGTACATGTGCACCTCCTCGTGCCAGAGGTTCGGGTTGAAGAGGGCTGAGAGCGGGTCGACGTCCGTGACCTCCCCGTTGGCGCCCAGCTCGAACCCCTGCGGGTTGTTCATCCAGCCGTTGACGGCGATCACCGAGGCCGACCCGAGGATGCCTGCGCACGCCACCCCAATGCCCGTGAGCAGATGAACCCGCGGCGACAGGCGATCCCACCCGTAGACGTAGACCGTGATGAAGATCGCCTCGACGAAGAACGCCAGACCCTCGACCGCGAACGCGAACCCGAAGACCTCTCCCCATTGCTCCATGAACTGCGGCCATAGCAGCCCCAGCTCGAAGGAGAGGATCGTCCCGGTGACGACTCCGATCGCGAACAGGATCAGCATCACCTTCGACCACCGCTTGGCGAGCGCCTTGTAGATGGGGTTGCCGGTGCGCAGGTACAGCCCTTCCATGAAGACGACCATGGCGGGGAAGGAGATCCCGAAGCAGACCAGCGGAATGTGGACGCCCAGCGAGAGCGCCTGCATCTGGCGCGCCTCGAGCAGGTAGTCCTGATCGACGGTGGGGAAGTTCGCCTGCGTGATCTGGAAGAGGCCGTCGATCACAGCGATCGACGCGAGGTTATTCGAGCCCGCCACCGACCGGCGGTTCGGACGCTACGAGCTCCACCCGCCTCCGAACCTGCCGGGTACGAGCCGCCGAGTTATTCGTAAGCCAAGGACTCGAGTACGTCGAGGCGCGAGGCGCGACGGGCGGGCCCGATCGCAGCCAGCACGCCGGCGAGGGCGGCGAGGACGAGGAGGATCAACAGCGACCCGACCGGGAACGAGAGCTCGAAGCCTTCGTCGGCGAGTGGGCGAGAGATGAGGACCGAGAAGACGATGCCGAGGATCGAACCGAGGATCGCTCCGATCAGCGCCGTGATCACGGCTTCGTAGCGGACCATGCGCCGGACCTGCCTGCGCGACATGCCGATTGCGCGCAGGAGTCCGAGCTCGCGGGTGCGCTCGTGGATCGAGAGCGCCAGCGTGTTGACGATCCCGAAGATGGAGACGATCACCGCCAGCGCCAGCAGCGCATAGATCAGCCCGAGGAGGCCGTTGAGCTGTTCGCGCTGCGTCTGCTTGAGCTCTTCGGTGTCCTGCGCCTCAGCGATCGGGAAGCGCCGGTCGACCAACTCCTTGACGCGGTCCTCGGTTGCCCCGAAGTCGGCGCCCTCACCGACACTCGCGACCACGGTTCCCGCCTGGCGGTAGCCGAAATCGTCGCGCAGGGCCTGGCTGGTGACGACGAAGGATCCGAGGAAGTCGGCGTTGTCCTTCACCTCTCCGATCACCGTGTAGGAGACCCGCCTGCCCGCGGGAGTCAGCACGTTCACGGTGTCCCCGATGCCGACGCCCTCGGAGTCGCCGAACGCCTGGTCGATCACGGCATCGTTACGCGCCAGCTGATCCGGCGCAGCGCCGGCCTCGACCTCGAAGTCGACCAGGCCGCCGACCGTGGCGGGATCGATGCCGCTGACCCTTTCCTCTCCCGAGATGCCCTCGACCTTCGCGCTCGAGTAGCCGATCGTGGTCACCCGGTCGACGCCCTCGACGTTGGCGACCTCGCGCGCGACGTCGGCCGGGATCGGCGAGAAACCGTCCTGGTTCTGGACGATGATGTCGCCGGAAAACAGGGTGTCGACCGCATCGTCGATGGACCTGGAGATCCCGGCGGCGAACACGGTCACGAACGACACCAGCGCCAGGCCGATCATCAGCGCCGCGGCGGTCGCCGCGGTGCGGCCTGGCTTTCTGATCGCGTTCTCCCTCGCCAGCTTCCCGGTGAGGCCGCGCAGGCGCTCCATCGGTCGTCCGGCCACCGACGCCAGCGGGCGGACCAGCAGCGGGCTGAAGATCGCCACCCCGAACAGGGTCGCTGCAGCGCCGCCTCCCATCAGGCTCGCCGCGGATCCCGACGACTCGATGCCGCCGAACAGGCCGATGCAGACCAGCGCGATCCCGAGCACGACCAGGAGCACCCCGATCGCGGAGACGATTCGCCCGCGGCGGCGACCCTCGGGGAGCTCCCCCTCGAGCAGTGCCGCCATCGGAGTCACGCGGGTCGCGCGCAGGGCGGGCGAGAGGGCGGCGATCAGCGTCACCAGGATCCCCACGCAGAGGGCGACGATCACGGTTCGAGTGGCGAGCACCGTGCCCGTGTTCGGGAGGTCGATCTGGAATTCCTCGAACAGGGCGTTGATCGCGGGCGCGAACGCGAGCCCGCCCGCCAGGCCGAGGATCGAGCCGATGACCCCGATCGCCAGCGCCTCGCCGATCACCGAGGCGAGGATCTGGCGACGGCTGGCGCCGATCGTGCGCAGCATCCCGAACTCGCGGACCCGTTGGGCGATGGTGATCGAGAAAGTGTTGAAGATCAAGAAACCGCCGACAACCACGGCGACGCCCGCGAACACCAGCAGGGCGATGGTCAGAAAGCTCAGATCCTCCTTTGTCGATTCGGTCTCCTGCTCGGCCTCCTCGACGCCGGTGCGCACCTCGACCGTGTTCGGCAACGCGGCTGCCACGCGCTGCGCGAGGACGTCGGGCTCGACCCCTTCGGCGGCGTCCACGGAGATCTGGTCGAACTCCCCCTGCTTCCCGGTCACGCGCTGCGCCTCGCGGAGGGTCAGGGTGACCACGGCGGCGCCGCCGAAGTCCGTGTCGCCGAGGCTCGCGATCCCCACCACCTCGTAGGTCTGGAGCTGCCGGTTGCCGACCACCCCAACCCGGTCGCCGATCTCGAGGTTGCCGCGATCGGCGGTGGTGGAATCCAGAGCGGCCTGATCGTCGGTCTCGGGGGGTTGTCCCTCCTCGTAGGTGAGGGTGTCGAACGGCTCCGTCGACCTCGAGCTGATGAAGTTCGGGGCGAACTGGCTGCCGATCGGGTCCCCGTCGGAGTCCACGATCTTCCCCAACGAGAAGACGGTGCCTTCTGCCTTCGCAACGCCGTCGACTCGTCTGACGCGGTTCAGGAGCGACGCGGGGAACGGCGGTGGCTCCTGGTCGTCCTGTTCGACGACCTCCTTCGGCGTCACGACCACGTCCGTGCCGGCGAAGCTCTCGTCGAAGATGTCCTCGAACGAGGCGTTGATCGTGTCCGTGAGGACGTAGGCGCCGGAGGTCAGCGCGACGCCGAGGAAGACGGCGACGACGAGCGTGGCCGCCCGTCGCTTGCGCGCGGCGAGTCCCCTGAGGATGACTTTGCGCATCGAGCGGGCGGCCCCTAGCCGATTTCCTTCATCAGCTCGAGGATCTGGTCCTCGGTGGCGCCGCCGCCGTCGTGGGCGACCCTGCCGTCCCGCAGCACCACAAGCCGGTCGGCAAAGGACGCTGCGTGGGCGTCGTGCGTGACCATCACGACCGTCTCGCCGAACTCGCCAACGGCTTGGCGCAGGGTCTGCAGGATCTCCTCGCTCGCCACCGAGTCGAGGTTGCCGGTCGGCTCGTCGGCGAACACCACGGCCGGGCGGGAAATGAGTGCCCGCGCCACCGCAACCCGCTGCTGCTCCCCGCCGGAGAGCTCAGCGGGGCGGTGGGTCAGGCGGTCGGAGAGATCGACCGTGTCGATCAGCCGGTGCAACCACTCGCGGTCGGGCTCGCGGCCGGCGATCGACAGCGGCAGGACGATGTTCTCCCCGGCGGTCAGCGTCGGGAGCAGGTTGAAGAACTGGAAGATGAAGCCGAGCTTGTCGCGCCGAAGCTGGGTGAGGTCAGAGTCGTCGAGCGTCCCGAGGTCGACCCCGTCCAGCACGACCGAGCCCGACGTCGGCCTGTCCAGGCCGGCGAGGATGTGCATCAGCGTCGATTTGCCGGACCCCGACGGGCCCATGATCGCGTTGAACCGCCCGCGCTCGAAGGCGAGGCTGACGCCCGCCAAGGCGTCAACGGCCGCTGTACCTTCGCCGTAGCGGCGCCGGAGGTCGTCGGCGGTGACGATCGGCGGCCGCCCGTCGCCCGCGACATCCGTCCGTCCCGTTGTGTCCATCGGTTGGGAGTCGTTCATGGCTCGCGCACTCTTGCAGCGATGCCCGCGAGTCGGGGTACGGCTAGCACGTGTTCGGGTGTGCCGGCGCGGCCTTTCGTCAGACTTCCTGCAATGACGGACAAAGCCGAGCAGGCGATCCGCTTCGACAGTGACGGACTGGTGCCCTGCGTCGCCCAGGATTGGCGCACCGGCGAGGTGCTCACGCTCGCGTACATGAACGCCGAGGCGCTGCGGCGCACTCGCGAGACCGGCGAGCTTCACCTCTTCAGCCGCTCGCGCCAGGAGCTGTGGCGAAAGGGCGAAACCTCGGGCAACACGCAGCGGGTGCGCCAACTTCGCTTCGACTGCGACGGTGACGCGATCGTCGCCCTCGTCGTCCCGGCCGGGCCCGCCTGCCACACGGGCGAGCGTTCGTGCTTCTACCGCGACCTCGAAGGGTCGGCCGCCCCGGGCGTTGACGCGCCGCCGGCGCCGGGTGAGCCTGTGCCCGCGGCACATGAGGCGCTCGCGGTGCTCGAGCGCACCCTCGTCGAGCGCCAGCGCGAGCGCCCCGATGGCTCTTACACGGTCGAGCTTCTCGACGACCCGCCACGGATCGGAGCCAAGCTGCGCGAGGAGGCCGACGAGGCGGCCCGCGCTGCGGATTCCGAGTCGGACGGTCGCCTGGCCGACGAGGCGGCCGACGTTCTCTACCACCTGCTGGTGATGCTGCGCTCGCGCGACCTCGGCCTCGACGCGGTGGAGGAGGCCTTGAATGACCGTCGCCGCTGAGTCACGCGGCGAATTGGACCTCGAGCCCGACCTCGATCGGGCGCGCGAGCTGGCTCAAGACGCGAACGTGCTGCCGGTCTCGTACCGCTACGTCGACGACATCGAGACGCCGGTGTCTGCGTTCCTCAAGCTGCGCGGCTCCTTGGACGGGCCGGCGTTCCTGCTCGAATCGGCGGAGCAGGGCCGGCTCGGCCGATATTCGTTCCTCGGTTTTCGCCCTCGCGTTGAGCTGCGGTGGGCGGACGGGATCCTCACCGAGCTCGGCGACCGAGGGCCGACCGATCGCGACGTGAGCGATCCCTACGCGGCGGTCGCCGAGCGAATGAGCGTGTACCGCGTTGCCGAGCCCGAGTCACTGCCGCCGTTCGCGGGCGGCGCCGTGGGGTTCTTCGGCTACGACCTGGTTCGAACCGTCGAGGACCTGGGCCCGCCTAATCCCGACCCGCTCGGCCTCCCAGATCTCGCGCTGATGCTGTGCGAGCTGATGCTGTCGTTCGACCACCTCAAGCACGAGCTCTCGATCATCGCCTACGCAGTCGTCGACGGGCCGGACGAGGTCCCGGAGGCGCACGCCCGCGCGGCATCCCTGATCGAGCAGGCCCGCGCCGGCCTCCGCGCGCCCGTCCCCAGATCACGGCAGCCTGCCTCGCCCCCCGCCGGCGCGGACGCGGGAGCAGAAGCAGGAAGCCCGAGCCGAACGCGAGGGCAAGAGGTCTCTGCGGGAGCGGAGCAGCCGGCGCGTGGTGATTCCTCGGCGGGCATCGTGTTCGAGTCGAACATGACGCGAGAGCAGTTCGAGGCGAACGTCTCCAGGATCATCGAGTACATCCGTGCCGGCGACGCCTATCAGGTCGTCCCCTCGCAGCGGTTCTCGGCGCCGGCGCCCGCTGATGCCTTCTCGATCTACCGCGGGCTGAGAACGATCAACCCCTCGCCGTACATGTACTACCTCGACTTCCGCGACTTCCAGATCGCCGGCGCCTCGCCGGAGCCGCTGGTCAAGGTCAGCGGCCGCCGAGTCGAGACGAGACCGATCGCCGGCACCTATCCGCGCGGGGCCAGCGAGGAGGAGGACCGGCGCCGCGCCGAGGCCCTGCTCTCGGACCCCAAGGAGCGCGCCGAGCACCTGATGCTGGTGGACCTGGGTCGCAACGACGTCGGGCAGGTCAGCGAGTATGGATCGGTGAGCGTCGACGAGCTGATGGTGGTGGAGACGTACTCGCACGTCCTGCACATCGTCAGCTCGGTCTCGGGAAACCTCCGGTCGGGGGTGACCGCGATGGACGCGCTGCGCGCCGTGCTGCCCGCCGGCACCCTCTCCGGCGCCCCGAAGGTCCGCGCGATGGAGATCATCGACGAGCTGGAGCCTCACAAGCGCTGTTCCTACGGCGGTGCGATCGGCTACCTGAGCTTCACAGGCGACCTCGACACCGCGATCCACATCCGCACCGTGGTCGTCAAGGACGGCCAGGTTCACGTTCAGGCCGGAGGCGGAACCGTCGTCGACGCAAAGCCCGAGCGCGAATACGACGAGAGCGTGAGCAAGGCGACGGCGATCTTCCAGGCGGTTCAGCTCGCCGCCCAGCAGCCGGAGTGGAACTAGCGATGCGGGTACTGGTGCTCGACAACTACGACTCCTTCACGTACAACCTCGTCCAGTACCTGGGCGAGCTCGGGGCGAGGCCCGAGGTGGTGCGAAACGACAAGGCAACCGTCGCCGAGCTGCTCGAACGCCGGCCGGAGCGCCTCGTGATCTCCCCCGGGCCGTGCACGCCCGCCGACGCCGGGATCTCCATCGAGGCGTCCCGTGCGTTTCCCGAGGCGGCCATCCCCACGCTGGGCGTGTGCCTCGGCCACCAGGCGATGGTCGAGGCCTTCGGCGGCCGCACGATCCGCGGCGAGCCCGTGCACGGCAAGGACGCCGAGATCGCCCACGACGGGCGCGGGATCTTCGACGGCCTCGACAGCCCGCTGCGCGCCGGCCGCTACCACTCGCTGATCGCCGACCCGGAGCTGCCGCCGGACCTCGAGCGAACCGCGTCCCTCGGCGACGTGGTGATGGCCGTGCGGCACCGTTCGCTTCCCGCCGAGGGCGTGCAGTTTCACCCCGAGTCGGTGCTGACGCCGCAGGGCAAGCAGATGCTTCGGAACTTTCTCGACGGCGGCTGAGGGGCGTGGCCAAGGGCCCTAACGACATCCTCACGCGGGCGATCGACGAGATCTGCACCGGCACGCACCTGACCTCCGACCACGCCTCGGCGGTCGTCGACGAGATCATGGAGGGACGCGCGGGAGAGGTGCAGACGGGCGCGTTCCTCGTTGCGCTGCGGGCGAAGGGCGAGACGGTGGCGGAGCTCGTCGGGATGGCGCGGACGATGCGCCGGCTGGCGGCGTCGGTCGAGGCGGGGCGTGACGACCTGGTCGACACCGCCGGAACCGGCGGCGGTCCTTCCACCTTCAACATCTCGACCTCCGCGGCGCTCGTCGCCGCCGGCGCTGGGTGCGCCGTGGCCAAGCACGGCAATCGCTCGGCCACCAGCCGCTCCGGCTCGGCCGACTTGCTGGAGGCGCTCGGGGTGAACATCGAGCTCGACCCGGAGGGGGTGGCGCACTGCATCGACGAGATCGGCTTCGGGTTCATGTTCGCCCCACGCCACCACGCGGCGATGAAACACGTGGTGCCGGTCCGCGAGGAGCTCGCGGTGCGGACGATCTTCAACTTCCTCGGCCCGCTAACCAACCCGGCGGGCGCAGACCGCCAGCTGCTCGGGGTCTCCGACCGTCGCTACCAGGAGACCATCGCCGAGGCGCTGGTCGGCCTTGGCTGCGAGCGGGCCTTCGTCGTTCACGCCGACGACGGCGTGGACGAGATCAGTGTCACGGGGCGCACTCGTGTGATCGAGGTCAGCGGCGGCCGCACCGAGGAATGGTTCCTGCAGCCCGGCGACCACGGGCTGGCCGAGGCGAGCTTGGAGACCATCGCGGGCGGATCGCCCGAAGACAACGCTGCCGTCGTTCGGCGCGTGCTCGACGGTGAGGCGGGGCCCGCCCGGGACGTCGTCCTGCTCAACGCCGGAGCGGCGATCGCGGTGGGCGGAAGAGCCGAGGAACTTGCGACAGGAATCTCCATGGCACGCGAGTCGCTCGACTCCGGCGCGGCGCGGAACGTGCTCGAGCGGCTCGTGCAGCTGACTGGCGAGCTTTGACCTGACCACATGTGCAACGCCCGCACTTGGCTACCCTGAGCGGCGGATTGAGCAAACTGGAGGAGCTCGTCGAGGGCGCTCGTAGGCAGGTCGAGCGCCGCAAGCAACTGATGTCGCCAGAGAGCCTGCGCGCGCAGCTGGGGACGCGCGGCGGCTCGCGTCCGTTCAGCGAGGCGCTCGTACGTCCGGGGCTGTCGCTGATCGCGGAGTTCAAGCGACGCTCGCCGAGCTCGGGCGAGATCCGCGCCGGCGCCGACGTCAGCGACGTCGTCAGCGCCTTCGAGCGCGGCGGGGCGGCCGCCCTCTCCGTGCTGACCGAAGAGGCCAGCTTCGGCGGCTCCCTCGACGACCTACGCGAGGCACGGGCGGCGTCCGAGCTGCCGATCCTGCGCAAGGACTTCGTGGTCGACCCGTATCAGCTACACGAGGCGGCGGTCAACGGCGCGGATGCGGTCCTCCTGATCGTCGCGGCGCTCTCGGAGGACGAGCTGTGGGCACTGTTCGAGGAGGCGCGTCAGCTCGACCTCGATTGCGTGGTGGAGGTGCACGACCAGGCACACCTCGATAGGGCGCTGGAGATCGGCGCGGAGGTGATCGGAATCAACAACCGCGACCTCGGCGATCTAACCGTGGACATCAGGACCACGGAGAAGCTGATCACCGACGTGCCCGCGGGCAAGACCGTCGTCGCCGAGTCGGGGTATGAGACCCGCGAGCAGCTCGACGAGCTCGAGCGGATCGGGGTCGACGCCGTGCTGATCGGGGAGGCCGTGATGCGGGCAGACGATCCCGAGCACCGGGTGCGCGAGCTGACCCTCGACGAGGAAGCGACCCGCGAGCACTACATCCGTGACGCCGGAAACGCCAGAGATTCTTAGCTTCATTTGACGCGCGCTTAGGTCTGCGTTAAGCGATCGCGCCAATCCTGTCGGGCGATGGATAATGCGCGCACCAGGATCGCCGCTCTCGTGCGGACGCCCTTTGCGTCCGCGCTGTTGGGCGGACTCGTCGTCGGGCTGCTCGGCTGGATCGCCATCGGCGCCGGCTGGATCGCCTCCGACGACGACCCGAGCACCACGGTGGCGACGGCTCCGCTCACGGCGGCCGCATCCGATTCTGCGGAGGGCGGCCCGACGATCAACGGCATCTACCGCAAGGACTCGCCGGGAGTTGTGCTCGTCGAGTCGACTCGCGGGTCACAGACGAGCCCGCTCGATCCCTTCGGACAGCCTGGGGGCGGCACGGCGACCGGTTCCGGCTTCGTGATCGACGAAGACGGCCACATCGTCACCAACGCGCACGTCGTCGACGGCGCCGAGAGCGTTCAAGTGAGGCTCGGCGAAGACGGCGAGACGTTCGACGCCGAGGTCGTCGGTGCGGACGATTCCACCGACATCGCCGTGCTGCAGGTGGACGCTCCTGCGGATCAGCTTCAGCCGCTCACCCTGGGCGAGTCCGAGAGCGTCGAGGTCGGCGACCCGGTGGTCGCCATCGGCAATCCGTTCGGCCTCGACCGCACGGTGACGGCCGGAATCGTCTCAGCGCTTCAGCGAGAGATCAGCGCTCCCAACGGCTTCACGATTCGGGACGTGATCCAGACCGATGCCCCGATCAACCCCGGAAACTCGGGCGGTCCGCTGCTCGACTCGGCAGGCAGGGTGATCGGCGTGAACTCTCAGATCGAGGCCTCCGGCGGCAACGGCAACGTCGGCATCGGTTTCGCGGTGCCAATCGACACGGTGCGCGAAGTCGCGCAGCAGCTGATCGAGGACGGCGAGGTGCAGCACGCGTTCCTCGGAGTCAGCGGCACCGACATCACCCCTGAGATCGCGGACGTCCTCAACCTCGACACCGAGCAGGGCGCCCTCGTGCAGTCCGTTGTTCCCAACAGCCCGGCCGACAAGGCCGGCATCCAGGCCGGCGACGCCGACGCGACGATCGGCGGCCAGCCGGTGCGCGCGGGCGGCGACGTAATCGTCGCGGTCGACGGCGACCCTGTCGCCGACATGAGTGACGTGATCGCCGCCGTCGACTCGAAGCAGCCCGGCGACGAACTCGAGCTCACCCTGATCCGCGGAGGCGACGAGCGCACCGTCACGGTGACGCTCGGCGACCGACCGGCCTCAGCGCGCAGCTAGCTCCACAACGAGCCGCCTAACCTTGGCCCTCTATGCGGGTCAAGTTCTGCGGTATCACGAGGCTCGAGGACGCGCAGGAGGCGGCGCGTCTCGGTGCCTGGGCAATCGGGCTGAATCACTGGGCCGAGAGTCCGCGACGCTGTGATCCCGCGGTCGCCGCCGAGATCGGCGCCGCTCTGAAACGCCGCCTGGAGGTCGTGGGCGTGTTCGTCAACGCCTCGCTGGACGAGATCGACGCGGCGGCCGAGGACGAGTCACTGACGATGCTGCAGCTTCACGGCGACGAGGGGCCCGCGTTCTGTCGCGAGGCGGCGCGCCGAACGGGCCTCAAGGTGATCAAGGCCGTGCGCGTGCGCAGCGCCGCCGACGTTCAGGCTGTGCAGGCGTACCGCACCGACTTCCACCTGCTTGACGCACACCGGCCCGGCGTGCTGGGGGGGTCGGGCGAGAGCTTCGACTGGGAGCTGGTCGCGGATCGTCGCTCGGACGTCCCGCTGATCCTCGCCGGTGGCCTGACGCCCGACAACGTGGCCGACGCGATCGCCGTCGCGCGTCCGTTCGCGGTCGACGTTGCCAGCGGCGTCGAGGCCGAGCCCGGGATCAAGGATCACTCGCTGATGGCCGCGTTCGCCGACACCGCGCAGGCGGCCAGCACGCGAGCGGTGGCGTCGTGAGCACGGGCCCGTCGGGAGCCGGCGGAGGCGCAGATGCGGCGCTGGGCGTCGAGGAGCGCTTCGGCGCCTACGGCGGCCGCTTTGTACCTGAGGTCCTGGTCGCGGCCCTCGATGAGCTCACCGTCGCCTGGGCGGAGGCCCGTCAAGACAGCGTGTTCGCGACCGAGCTCGAGCGGCTGCTGCGCGACTTCGTGGGCAGGCCCACGCCCCTGTACCTGGCCGAGCGGTTGTCCGCGCGGGTCGGCCGGCGCGTCTACCTGAAGCGGGAGGACCTCGCCCACACCGGCGCCCACAAGATCAACAACGCGGTCGGGCAGGTGCTGCTGGCCCTGCGGATGGGCAAGTCCCGCGTGATCGCCGAGACTGGCGCCGGTCAGCACGGGGTCGCAGCCGCGACGGCCTGTGCCCTGCTGGGGCTCGAATGCGTCGTCTACATGGGAACCGAGGACATGCGCCGCCAGGCCCCGAACGTCGACCGCATGCGGCTGCTCGGGGCAGAGGTGGCGCCGGTGGAAGCCGGGGCGCGCACCCTCAAGGAGGCGGTGAGCGCGGCGATCCGCGATTGGGTGGAGAACGTCGCCGACACCCACTACGTGATCGGGTCGGCGGTGGGCCCGGCGCCATACCCGGCGCTGGTCCGCGACCTTCAGCGGGTGATCGGCGATGAAGCGCGCGAGCAGGCGCTCGCCGCCGAGGGCACGCTGCCGGAGCGCGTGATCGCTTGCGTCGGCGGTGGGTCCAATGCGATCGGAAGCTTCTACGCCTTCCTGGACGATCCGGTCGAGCTGATCGGGGTCGAGGCCGGGGGAGAGGGCCTCGACACGGGACGCCACGGCGCGTCGCTGGTCGCGGGCAGCGCCGGCGTCCTGCATGGCGCGTTCTCGGCCGTGCTCGCCGACGCCGAGGGCCAGATCCTCGAGGCGCACTCGGTCTCCGCCGGGCTCGACTATCCCGGGGTTGGGCCCGAGCACGCGCACCTGCGCGACACCGGCCGGGCACGGTACGAGGCGGTCACCGACGTCGACGCTCTTTTTGCCTTCCGCGACCTGGCGCGGCTCGAGGGGATCGTGCCGGCGCTCGAGCCCGCGCACGCCATCTCTTGGCTGCTTGCCAACCCAGGTGACGGGGGCGGCTACGACCTGTTGACGTTGAGTGGGCGCGGGGACAAGGACCTCGCGGAGGCGGTGGCCCGGTTGGAGGAGCTTGATGGCTGAGGCGGTCCGGGCGACCGGAGCACCACGGATCGCCGATGCGTTTGCGGCCGCGCGCGCTGAGGGACGGGCCGCGCTGATGCCGTACATGATGGGCGGGTTTCCTGACCGCGAGACCTCGGCGGCCGTGGCCGACGCGTACGCCGATGCGGGGGCCGACCTCGTCGAGCTAGGAGTCCCGTTCTCCGACCCGCTGGCCGACGGGCCGGTGATCCACGCGGCGGCGACGCGGGCGCTCGAGTCCGGAACGACGCTCGACGACGCGCTCGAGATCTGCGCGGGCATCTCCGATCGGGTGCCGGTGGTCCCGATGACCTACGTGAACATGGTCCTCGCACGAGGCGCGACGGAGTTCGCGAGCGCGCTCGCCGAGGCTGGCGCCGCCGGTGCGATCGTTCCCGACCTGCCGCCGGAGGAGGCGGAGGAGGTCGCGGCGGCCCTGCGCGACGCGGGCCTGGCGTTCGTTCCGCTCGTGGCGCCCACGACTCCAAGCGAGCGCCTGCGCGCGATCTGCGCCACTGACGAGGGCTTCGTCTACGTGGTCTCGGACACGCGCGTCACCGGCGAGCGCGACGAGTTGCCCGAGCGCCTGGCCGAGCTGGTCGAGGCTGTGCGCGGTGCGGCATCGGTGCCCGT
>JBKPDQ010000034.1:0-13213 GCA_046728015.1 Actinomycetota bacterium | reverse complement strand
ACGGAGTCGGTAACCCCGGACAGACGTGGGTCATGCGCCGCACGCGCGCCTGAAGCTCCGGCGGTCTCAGCTCAGTGTCGGGCGCCGGTAGCAACCGACTTGCGGTGCACTCGAAGAGTCCGATGGAAGTCCTCCCTGGTTCGGGCACGCCTGTCCCTCGGGTTGGTGGCCACGTTCTTGAGTCTCCTGACGGTCCTGCATGTCCTCGAGCCCGAGTTCAACGCTGGACACCTGATCAGCGAATACCAGCTGGGTCGCCACGGATGGATGATGTCGTTGGCGTTCTGCAGCCTCGGCATCGGCGCGATGCTCCTCGCGCAGGTCATCCGGCCGCACCTCTCGACCCGAAGCGGACGCCTGAGTCCATGGGGGCTGTGGCTGATCGGGGGGGCGCTCTTCGCGGCCGGCCTGTTTCCGCCAATCGCGACGCGGCCGGTCGTCGCCTACGTGCATGGTGTCTCCGGGCTGGTGGTCATCCTTGGTTCACCCGTCGTGTTCTTGCTAGCGAGCGGGAGCCTGGCAGGCACACCGGCCTGGTCGGGGACTTCTCGCCACCTGCGATGGGCGACCGCGCTAGCGTGGGTCGGCTTCCTCGCGTTCTTGGGCTCCGCGGCCGTCTTCGGCGGCCGTGGCGCGGGAGATTCGGCTCCGGGTCTCCACCCGGCCATCAGCATCAGCAACCGGCTCATGATCACGACCTACTGTCTGTGGTTCGCGGTCGCCGCATGGGGACCCGCGCGGCGAGCATCCTGAGGCGCCGGCTTCGAGGCGAGCCCTGAGAAGGGAGGAACCGGACATCCATACCCGCGGCCTGAACACTGGAAGCGGTACCCCGTCGCGCTGTACATGGCACCGGTACGGTAAGAGAGCGCCCTCCTCGGCACCAGTTCGAAGACCAGCTGCAACAAAATGCGTGCGGCACATAAGGTTCTCCTCACCCGGATCCTAGAAGGAGACGGCCACGCGCCGCGATCGCTGCGGCGCGCCGCATTCGATAACGCAGGACTCACCGAGCCGCTGCGCACCCTGATTGACGGGGTCGCCAAACAGGCTACCCAGGTCACCGACAAGAGATCGGTGCAGAGCTGGCAGCTCCCGTGGAGTAGTATCCCGGAGAGCCTGGGAGCGCGCGCGCGAGCTGGCGACTGGCCGACGCGCTAGAACCGAACGATTCGGCCCCGTGATGACGTCCGTGACGTGGACGCCCGGTGGGAAGGGAGGGCTACCTAAACCCCGAGTCCACGGACTACGTTGTCGGTCACGGCCCGGGCCAATGGCTCGAGTGGCCTCGCGCGCTCCCCGAGCTGCCCGTCGACCACCAGCGCGGACAGGCCATGGACGGCGGACCAGGCACAGAGGGCGAGCTCTTCCGGATCCCCGCCCCGTATCACGCCCGCCGCCTGGCAGTCCCGAATGGCACCGGTGAGGAGCCCGTACGCCGCCGTGGCGGCCGCCTGGAGACCCGGATGCGCGGCGCGATCGACCGGCACGCGCCCGAACATGACGCGGAAGTGCGCGGGGTGCCGGGTGGCGAATTCGACGTAGGCCCACCCGAGGGCTCGCAACCGTCCCGCCGGGTCTTCGCGATGGGGCGCCGCGCGGCGTCCCATCGCCTCCGCCATGGCTCGGAAGCCGTCCTCGGCGACCGCCGCGAGCAGGGCCTCCTTGTTCCGGAAGTGCCGGTAGGGTGCGGCTTGCGAGACCCCGGCGCGCTTCGCCGCGCCCCGGAGGGTTAGCGCATCGGCCCCGGCCTCGGTGATCAGCGCCAGCGCCGCATCCCGTAACGCCTGAGGGAGATTCCCGTGGTGATACCGAGGCCCTCGCCGTCGGCCTCCGGCCCCCGCTCGCCCTCGCCGGCCTCCTCGTGCCATAGCCCCCCCACTGCGCCCCAGCATAGAAGCTCGGAGTTGACACCGTCAACATTCGATGTTAACGATGTCATCATAAGAGGCTGGTCATGGAAGATCACGGTGTCCGGATGCCCGTCCAGGCCGCGCGGGGGCGCATCGGACGCGACGGCGCCCGCCTAGTCGTGATGCGGGGGCTGCTCGGTAGCCGGCTGCGCGTGGTGCTGGTGACCATCGGCATGCTCCTGGCGTTGGACGTGGGCCGTTCCTTGTGGGCCCGGCTGGGGTACGCGCGGCCCGTGGAAACGTGGCAGCCCGAGGCGCGAGTCTATGCCGACCTGACCTGGCCGCCGGGAGTGGACCTCCCGGCCGACACGTCCGTCGGGTGGCGCACCTACGTCCGACGATGCGCCGTCTGCCACGGCCCGGACGGGCGCGGGAACGGCCCGGCCGCCCCCTCGCTCATCCCCCGGCCGGCGGACTTCACGCGGGGCCAGTTCAAGTACAAGTCGACCCCGGGTAACCAGCCGCCAACCGACGAGGACCTCGTCCGGGTGGTGTCCGACGGCCTTCAGGCCAGCGCGATGCCATACTTCCGCGATCTCCTCACGCCGGCCGAGATCCGCGCCGTGGTAGACCACGTGAAGGGCTTGTCCACCGCGTTCTCCGGCCCACCGCCGACGCCGAGTCCCGTACCGCCGCGCGTCCCACCGGATGCGGCCAGCCTCGCACGGGGGCGGGAACTCTACGCCGCCGTCGGGTGCGGCAGCTGCCACGGACCCGACGGACGGCGGCGCGAGCGGCAGACGGACGCCCGGGGCTACCCGGTCGTCACCCGGGACTTGACCGCGCCCTGGACGTTTGTCGGCGGCAGCGATCCCGCCCAGGTCTGGCGGCGCCTCACGACCCTCTCCGCGCTCAGCCCGATGCCGTCGTTCGCCGACGTCACGACGCCGGGAGAACGGTGGGATCTCGTGAACTACGTCCTCTCCCTGGCCCGGCAGCCGCCCTGGGCGCCGGGGGGTCGTCTCGAGGGGCCCGGCCAGCACCTGGATCTCCAGACCCGCGGCGAGTACCTCGTGCACGCCGAGATGTGCGGGCTCTGTCACACGATGATCAACCGCACGGGGATCTACCGCGGGGACGACGCCTACCTGGCCGGTGGCATGCGCATGGAAGCCTACCCCCATGGGGTGTTCGTCACCCGGAACCTCACGTCCGACCCCGAGACCGGGCTCGGTCAATGGACCGAGGCCAGTATCGCCATGGCGCTCCGAACTGGCCGGGCGCCCGACCGCGTCCTGAACTTGTGGGGCATGCCCTGGATGTACCTGCACCAGCTCACGGAGGATGACGCGCGGGCGGTGGCCCGGTACCTCAAGACTCTCTCCCCGGTGCGCAACCACATCCCACCGGCCCTTCGATTCGGCGTGGTCGAGACCATCGCCGCCAAGCTCGGGCGACCGCTCCCGGCGGCGAACCCCACGGTGCTCACCTATGCCGACGGCAACTTCGGCAGCACGGCGGGTGCGGTCTGGCGTCATCGGCCTCAGCATGCGCTGATCCTCGCCCAGTGGATCGTCGCCGTCGCCGGGGTCGTCGCCTTTGCCCTCGCCGGTCCGGCCGGGCGCCGGTGGCCGCGCACGGGGCGGGGCTGGCTCGGCGCCGCGCTCGGGCTGGCGGGTCTGGCCACGGTCGCGGTGGCCGGGTGGGCTCTCTACGGACTGCCCGCGCTCCGGGTGATCCCCGCCGAGGAGATCGCCCGCACGGTGACGGCGTCGATCCCGCGCCCGGCGCCGGCCGGGTCAGCCTCGCCCGAGCAGACCGCGCTCGTGGCGCGCGGCCGGTATCTCTACACCGTCGCGTCGTGCGCGCTGTGCCACGGCAACGACGGCGCCGGCGGCGCCAAGATCAGCTGGACGGCGTTCGGCACGCTCTGGACCCGCAACCTCACGCCCGACCGCGACACCGGGATCGGCGCCTGGAGCGACCGCGAGATCGCTCGCGCCGTCCGCAGCGGCGTCACCCCGGACGGCCGGGTCCTCCACTGGCAGGGCATGATCTGGGATCACGCCTCGAACTGGGACGAGGAGGACGTGCGGGCCCTCATCACCTATCTGCGAACGATGCCTCCCGTGCGACGGGCCATCCCGCCCGCGCGCGCCCCCGCGCCGGACGACTGCACCACCTATACGTTCTGGGTGGCCCCCACCACCACGGCGGGCTGTCGATAGGTGCAGAATGAGAGGGACACTGGGAACATGCCGAGGAACCTGGAGGACGACCACCATGAGGATCGCCATCATCGGGGCGGGCAACGTCGGGAACGCCTTGGGCGGCGGGTGGGCCTCGGCCGGACACGAGATCGTCTTCGGCGTCCGTGATCCGAACGACGCCAAAGTTCAGGGGGTTGTTCGATCCGTGGGCGGGCGGGCCCGGGCGGAGACCGTGCGGGACGCCGTGGCCCAGAGCGACATTGTCACCCTGGCCACGCCGTGGGCCGCAACGAAGGACGCGCTGACCGCGGCCGGGTCCCTGAGCGGGAAGATCCTGGTCGACGCGACGAACCCTCTCACACCCGATCTGTCCGGGCTCGTCCTCGGGCACACGACCTCGGCCGCCGAGCAGGTGGCCGCTTGGACCCCCGGGGCGAAGGTCGTCAAGGCGTTCAACACGATCGGGGCCCAGCACATGACGAATCCCCGCTTCGGGGATCAACGGGCGAGCATGTTCCTGTGCGGGGACGACGCCGCGGCCAAGCAGGTCGTGGCCGGCCTGGCAACGGCGCTCGGCTTCGAACCGGTTGACGCCGGACCGCTCACGCAGGCGCGACTCCTGGAACCGCTGGCCCTGCTCTGGATCTCCATGGTCTACGCCTATGGCCAGGGCCCGAACATCGCCTTCCGGCTGATTCGGAAGTGACGAGGAGGACGAGATCAGGGCGCCTACCAGCCGGCTCGTTACTGGCCCTTTCCGGTAGGGAGTCGAAGGACATTCCGCGGAATCGAGACCCGATGCCGGCCAACGACAACGCCGGCCCCCCCGGGCGCATCCCACGCGCGGTCCCCGCCGTCCTGGCTCGTGTCGCGTCTCAGCCGTCCGGACAAGCCCGCATGGCGGCGAGCCGCCCTCTCGGCCAGAGACACCTCAGGCCTCGGGAGCACCTGGACATGACGGCATGCCGGCCCACGGGTGCTCAACAGCTCTCGCGGCGCCGACGATCTGCCTCTCCAGGATGTCGATCCCGAGCCGGTCCGATCGACTATCCAGGGGGCGCATCGCACCGCGCATCGAGGCGATGGGCCGGGACGGGGCCTCCCCGGGAAGCGGACTGTGAGACATGAGCCACCGGGAGGATGGACCGTGCGGAGGATCACGAACACCGGGATCGTCACGCACTCTCCCCGCGCTGGTACCAGCCGTCCTACTGTACTTCACGCGATGTCGTTGTGGCAGCTACGCGGTGGCAGGTGGGCGCCTCTTCTCGTCGCTTCCTCTGCCGGGAGTCAGTGATGCAGCCGCCGGCGGTATTCGGCATCAGTGTCTTCCTCAGCCTCGTTGTGTGGGGAATCATCGGCGCGCGGGACATCTGGCCCGTGCTCCGCAGGAGACCACGGGCGGAGGCCCTTCGACCGCTGCTCCTCCTGCACGCCTTCCGATTCGTGGGCTTGGCGTTTCTCGTACCTGGTGTGGTCTCGCCCGACCTGCCGGATGGCTTCGCGCGTCCCGCTGCCTATGGGGACCTCACGACGTCCATTCTGGCGCTGCTCGCGATCGTGGCGCTACGGACTCGGCTGGGCACGATCCTGGTGTGGGTGTTCAACATCGTCGGCACCGTCGATCTGCTCAATGCGTTTTACCAGGGCAATCAGCGGAGTGTCGGGATCACCCCCGGGCTGCAAGGGGCGGCGTACTTCATTCCGACCGTGCTCGTGCCACTGCTCCTCGTGACGCACGTTCTTGTCTTCGCCATCCTGCTCAGGACGGATCGGACGGGCGATCCGCGAGGTGGCCAAACCGCGAGCGCGCATCCTCGCCCGGGGCCTATCGAGTGCCGCATGGCGGCGGCGGGCGCGGGGCGTTTCCGAACGAGATCGAGGAGACTCCGAGACCACGTGGGTTCTTTGGACCGCTGCGCATCGGACGGGCGCGAGATGACGCCTCGAGGACGATGATGGTCGCAGGAGGATGAAACGCCGATGGCGCCGCCGACCCGGATGCGGGGCATCAGACCATTCACGACGCGCATCTTCAATCCGATCGCACGGCCGTTCGCGGGCTGGCTGCCGGGGTTCGGGGTCCTCGTGTACAGGGGGCGGAAGACCGGTCAGGTATACCGCACGCCGATCAACGCGTTCCGACGAGGCGATTCGTACGTCTTCGCACTGACCTACGGTGCCGACGTCCAGTGGGTGAAGAACGTCGTGGCGGCTGGCGGCTGCACCCTCCGGACCCGCGGACGGGACATTCGTCTCGTCGATCCCGAGCTATTCGTCGATCCGGGCCGACGGTTCATGCCGCTCCTCGTCCGGTTCGTGCTGCGGTTAGACCGTGCCACTGAGTTCCTACGGATGCGGATCGCCAGACCCGCCTAAGCCTCTCGGCGCAGTCGGTGTGCGCGGCGATATGATCGAGATTCGCACCCTCGCCAATTCTGGCGGGCGGGCGAGCATCGTAGCCGCGGCGATGAAGATCGGCGGTGACCAAGGAGGCGCAACGGCCGGCCGGACGCCCGCCGTTCGAGGGGCCGACGACGAGGGCGCTCGCCCGGCCGGAGCTGCTCGATCGCGGCCATCCTTCTGCCGGGGCGCCGGCAGCGGGGGCGCACGCGGCCGCTGGGGGACGACCCACACGCGCGCAGCGGCCTGATTCAGGCGCCGAGGGACGACATGGCACGGAAGACGCTGACACCGACGGGGGCGGGCAAGCCCATCGGCATGTACTCCGCGGGCTTCTCCGTGGATCCGGCGCGCCTCGTGTTCGTCGCCGGCCAGGTCGCGATGGACGCCCAGGGGCGCGTGGTGGGCGAGGGCGACCTCAAGGCACAGGCGACCCAGGTGTACGCCAATCTGGCCGCGGTGCTGGCCGAGGCCGGCTGCACGCTCCGGGACGTCGTCAAGTTCACGACGTACGTCGTGCAGAACCAGGACCGGGCGCCGCTCGCCGAATGGCGCCGCGCGGAGTACCCGAAGCTCTTCCCGGACGGCGTGTATCCGGCGAACACCGGCGTCGTTGTCGTGGAGCTGGCGCGCCCCTCCTTTCTCCTCGAGGTGGAAGCGATCGCGGTGCGGCCGGACGGGCCGGCCGCCGGGAGCCGGCGCCCGCGAGCGGGGGCACGGAGCCGACGCCCGGAAGGGGGGCGTCCCGCGCGGCGCCCGCCGGCGGCGCCCATGACGCGACGAGGCGCCGTGCCGGGACACGAGGACCAGCGATTCTAGCAAGGGGGCACCGGGAACTGTGTCCGCCCGCTCCATAGTGTGATCCGACATGTCTCATTCGCCAGGAAATCGGTCCTGCGCTCGAACGGTCCTCGATCGGTACGCGCTCGAATGCCGTCTCAACAGCTGCCGCCAACCGCGGCTCCGTGACTCGACGAGGCGCCGTCGTCTACCGGCCGATGTCAGACCGCCCGTGCGAACAGGTAACACCGACGACTGGGATACTCGGCTCCCTCGTAGGGTTCACGTTCGACCTGCTCGATGACTGCGAACTGCGCCGCTCGCAGGGCCTCGATCACGGTGCTCGGTGCATGGAACCGAAAGTCCAGGTTGACCGGGGCACCGAAGAGGTTGTCCAGGTGGACGACTTGGGTCCCCACGTGGAACGACACCAGGGCCAGTCCGCCAAGGGTCAAGACCCGTCTGAGCTGAAGCATGACTCGGTCGAGCTCGGCCGACTCGAAGTGCACGATCGAGTAGAACGCAACCAGCCCGACAAGGCTCGCACCCGGCAGGCTGAGCGCCCGCATGTCACCCACCCGGAACTCCAGACCCGCGTGGAGGCGCGCGGCGCACCTGACCATGTGGGGGGACAGATCAATGCCGACGACCGTCACGCCCTGGTCGTGAAGGTATTGCGCGACGTGCCCCGGGCCGCAGCCAAGATCGGCGACGAGTCCCCGACCGCGTGTTTCCTCGGCGAACCGATTCAAGAGGTGCCGGTCGAGGGGTTTCTGGGCCAACTCCGAAGCGAGATGCTCGGCGTAGGCTTCGGCGGCCGAGTCGTAGCTTTCACGGACATCCATGACCTGCGGTCGATCCCGCATTGGCCGTCCACACATGCTCCGCACCGCGGCGACATCATCGCACAACATGACGGGGCATCCGCTCCAACTCGAGGCCGACCGTCGTTGGGGGCCTTTCAACCCCAGCTGGCGGCGCGTAATCCAGGGCACCGAGGCGGAGCGCCGGAGCTCCGGCCCGCGGCGGTTCAGCGCGCCGATTCAAGCGACCCGGTGCCCCTGCGCCGCACCGTCCTGGGTCGCAACCGGTGCGTCGGAACTATGCCGAGACCCTCGTTGCAGGTGACTTCATGGCCTCGATGCATGAACACGTCTCTCTGATGACCTGAGCAAGAAAGGAAGTCGCATGCCCCCGCACGACACGCCGCCGCCGTTCGTCCTGTTTCGGATGATCACCGGCTACTACGTCTCGCAGGCCATCTACGTGACCGCTCGCCTGGGTCTTGCGGATCTCATTGGTGACGGGCCGCGAGCGATCGAGGATCTCGCGAGCCGGACCCACACGCATGCCGCGTCCCTCAGGCGTGTCCTCCGACTTCTGGCCAGTGCGGGCCTCTTCACGGAGGACCATGAGGGCCGCTTCTCACTCGCGCCGATCGGTACCTACCTCCGCTCGAACGTGCCCGGCTCGATGCACGCGGCCGCGCTCGTGTTCGGCGGCATCACCCAGCGCGCGTGGGGCGACCTTCTCCGCTCGGTCGAGACAGGCGAGCCCGCCTTTCGCCGCGTCTTCGGCATGGATCCGTTCGCGTACTTGGCTGAGCACCCTGACGAGGGCGCGCACTTCGATGCGGCGATGGCGGCCTTCACGACGCAGATCGCGACGGCCGTGGCCGCCGCGTACGACTTCACGCAATTCCGCCAGATCGTCGACATCGGGGCGGGAGCGGTGCGCTCCTGGCCGGCCTGCTCCGCGCCTACCCGCGGCTGAAGGCGGTGCTCTTCGATCTTCCACAGGTGGTCGAACGGGCCGTCCCGCAGATCCAGACGCTCGGCCTTGCCGAGCGCTGTGAGGTCGTGGGCGGGGATCTCTTCCAGGACGTGCCTCGAGGGGCGGACGCCTATCTCCTCAAGCATGTCATCCACGACTGGGACGACGCGCGCGCGGTCACCATCTTGAGCACCTGTCGGCGAGCCATGCATCCCGACGCCAAGCTCATCACGATCGAGGGCGTCTATCCCGCTCGCATCGACCAATCCGAGGAGAGTCGTGGGGCAGCGGCCAACGACGTGAACATGCTGGTGTGCACGGGCGGCCGCCAACGGTCGGAGGCCGAGTTCCGGAGCCTCTACCGGATGGCGGGCTTGAGATTGACGCAGATCGTGCCGACGGCAATGCCGGTAAAGCTCATCGAGGGAGTCGTCCTGAGCGCCGACGTGTTTCGAAGGAGCGCGGGACGCGGCCACGGACTGCGGTCCGGCAGGCGACGAGATTCGCGTGCCGAGGGGCGGGAAGCCCATCGCCGCAAGACCGTAACCCGGGGCGCGACCCCTCGCCGGTCGGTCATCGTTCCCCTTAGCAGAGATGTCGATCTCGAGGCGCGCCGTTCGACTATCCAGGACGAGAAGGACACCGGCATGTCCAAGCCGGCACGGAACGGACGGATCATGAACGCTGTCTCACCCCGAGGGCGAAACCTCGCGTGGTTCGGGTTCGCCATCATCGATTCCGGGCCGGCAAGACCTCGCAAGGTCGCGGTCCAAGGCAGGTCACAACACCATCAAAATGGCTTGACAAGTTTAGTACGTCCAGGTAGCGAGTGTCTAACCCTCGTAACGCGCATTGCTGGTGAGCTCAAGGCTTCGCGATGACGCAACGCCGTCGCCCCGGCCCGGCCTGGCCGCCCGAGTGTGGGCTTGGGTGGCGTCTTCATCGTCTGCCCGGTGCCCCGCGCGGTCAAAGCCCCGAGTCGCCGCGCCGCCGCCGCCGGCCCGCCCCGTCTCCGCTGTCTGACCTGCCACCGAACCGGCGTCCGCCTGACACCGCTTCGTCCCCGTCTGCCTACCGAGCTGCAGAAGGGGCCCTTAGGTCTACCAGCTGACGTCGGCGCTCAGCAAAGACGCACCGCGTTAGCGGAACCAGTTGAGCCACTCGCTCACCAGCGCCAACCGCTCCTTGTTCACTGTGTAGTGGCGCTCGCGGCCGCGCTTCTCTTGCCGCAGCAAGCCAGCCCCCTCGAGGACGCGCAGGTGCCGCGTAGTGGTGGGCCATTTGTGCGCGAAGCGTGCGGCGATGGCGCCGGCGGTGACGGAGCCCCCGCGAAAGTGGATCGTCAACAAGATCTGTCGCCGCGCCGGATGCCCCAGCGCGGCGACGATCTGATCCAACGCCTGCAGCTTCTCTTCGGCGTTCAGAGAAGCTCCACCTCGCAGATGCGCAGGTCCGCGAGCACCGGCTCCATCGGCTCCCACACCGCCATCACTTCTGGCGTTTGGTGCGCGATGTCCGACGCCTTGCCGTCCTTCCACACGAAGTACTCGACGATCGAGTGCTCGCCGCTGCGGATGTTGTACGCCTTCCACACTTTGAACGGCTCGCTGGTGACGAGGCCGACCTTGCGCAGCGCGGGCTCGTGCTTCTTCACGAGCGCGAGTAGCTCGTCCTCCTTGCCCGGCTTCGCGACGTAGGTGACGAGGTTGGTGACCGGTGCGTTCGAGTTGGCGTGCTTGTGCTCGTGTTCGTGTCTATCGCTCATGTGCTTGCTCCTCCTGAGGGTGAACGTCCACTATATAGTTAGCACATCCGCTTAATATAAATCAAATGGAGTATTAGCTGATCAGCTCAATATGTCGGTTGCCGGACGCCTCGCGGACTCCCGTCCGTGACACCCCGCCGGCGGCGCCTGATCAGGATCGCGTGTGGCCGTCAGGCTGGGTGACGCCAGCCCCCTTGCGGTACGACCGAGAACGACTTCCCTCAAGCCACCAGCAGCGGTGCCCGTGGGCCACTCGCGCCGTCCGGGCCCGGGGCCCGGGGCCGCGCATCAGCGCTCCACCGTCGGCGCCTCCGCGAGCACGGCATGGAGCTGCGGCACCACCGCGGCGCCCTCGCCGATCGCCCCGCCCACTCGCTTCGCGGATCCGGAGCGGACGTCGCCGACCGCGAACACGCCCGGGATGCTGGACTCAAGCGGCAGCGGTCGGGGCTGGGGGTCGGCGGCTCCCGTCCGGACGAAGCCCTCGGCGTCCAGCGCGATCCCGCAGTCCCGAAGCCAGCCCGTTGCCGGCTCGACGCCCACGAAGAGAAAGACATGGCAGATCGGCAGCTCCGTCTCCTGGCCGGTCGTGGCGTGCCGCCAGCGCACTCGGGCGAGACGGGATCCTGGGCCGGCGACCAGCCCGATGATCTCGGTCCGGGGCAGGACCTCGATGTTGGCCGTCGCCTCGATCCGGTCGACGAGATAGCGGGACATGCTCGTGTCGAGCCCATCGTGCCGCACCAGGATCGACACCTTCGCGGCGAATCCGGACAGGAACACGGCGGCCTGGCCGGCCGAGTTGCCGCCCCCGACCAGGGCCACGTGCTCCCCGCGGCAGAGACGCGCCTCGACGGGCGAGGCCCCGTACCAGACGCCGCGGCCCTCGACCGCCTCGAGGCCGGGAACGGGCGGCCGCCGATACCGCGCCCCGCAAGCCACGACGATCGTCCGGGCCCTCGTGCGGCGGCCGTCCGCCATCTCGAGCGTGAAGGGGAACGTCGCGCACTCGAGTCGCACGACGGGGCTCGGGATGACGATCTCGGCTCCGAACTTCTCGGCCTGCACGAAGGCGCGGCTGGTGAGATCCTGCCCGGAAATGCCTTCCGGGAAGCCGAGGTAGTTCTCGATGCGCGCGCTCGCCCCCGCCTGTCCGCCGAACGACCGGCTCTCGAGCACGATCACCGAGAGTCCGTCGGAGGCCGCGTACACCGCGGTGGCGAGCCCGGCCGGCCCCGCGCCGACGATGGCGACGTCGTACGTTCGGTCGGGATGATCGATGCGCGCCATGCCGAGGGCGTGCGCCAGCTCGACCTCGGTCGGATTCCGGAGCACCGATCCGTTGGGGCAGACGACGACCGGTAAATCGGCGTCGCTCGCCGCGTAGTGCTCGAGGAGGGCCGCCGCCTCCCGATCGTCGGCGGGATCGACCACGCGGTGCGGGCCGGCGTTGCGGGTGAGGAAGCCCTGCAGCCGCACGAGGTCGGGATGCACGGCCGGCCCGATCAGGACGGGACCCCCCGCGCCCGCCTCGATCAGGCCGAGCCGCCGCAGAAGGAGCGCGCGCATGATCCGCTCGCCGAGCTCGGCCTCGGCGATCAGCACGGTCCGGAACCGATCGGCGGGGACGACGAGCACGTCGGCGTCGCTCGTGGCGCGCGCATCCACGAGGCGGGGCTGGCCGGCCAGCATGCCGGCCTCGGCCAGGAAACCGCCGGGGCCGAGCTCGATGATCGGGACGACGTGGCCGAGCCCGCCCCGGGCGCTGACGGCGACCGTGCCAGAGATGAGCACGAACATGCCGGTTCCGACGTCGCCGGTCCTGACGACCTGATCGCCGGCCGCGTAGCGGCGAGTCGCCCCGAACCGCCGGAGCCGGTCGACGTCCGCCGGACCCAGGCTCGGAAACATCCGCTCGACGCGAGGATCAGGGGCGGGCATCGCGTGCTCCCGGCATCCTTCCCGGCCGGCCGACCTCCGCGGCGCCCGGCGGTCCGGCGTTAGCGGGGCGCGTCGGGCCGCAGAAACGTTCCATCCTCCAGCTGTGCGAAGGCGCGGCGGAGCTCCTCCTGCGTGTTCATGACGATCGGACCGTACCAGGCAACGGGCTCCCCGAGGGGCTGGCCGGAGACCAGCAGGAACCGGATACCCTCGGCGCCCGCCTGGACCTCGATGTCGTCGCCCCGGTCGAAGAGGACGAGGGTCCGGTTGTCGGCCTCGGCCGGCGGCTTCGTGTCCAACCATACGGCGGGCTCGGTCGGCACCGCGAGGGGCCGGGAGGCGTTGCAGAACTTCCCCGCCCCCGCGAACACGTAGGCGAACGCGTGGCTGATCGTCTCCACCGGCAGGACCTTCCGCGTCTCGGCCAGGACCGACACGTCGAGGTAGACGGGCTTGGCCGCGACGTCGTGCACCGGCCCCCGCTTCCC
>JBKPDQ010000033.1:0-19383 GCA_046728015.1 Actinomycetota bacterium | reverse complement strand
TGTTCGGGCTGCTGCTGGTCGCGGGCGCGCTCGCCGGGCTCGCGGCGCTCGTCTACGGCGTCGTCAAGGTCGCCGACCGGCTCGGCGGTTCCGACGAACCAGCTCCGGCCGCCCCAGCCAAGCTCGGCACGATCACCATTCCCGAGGGCCTCGACCGGGAGCAGATCGCCCAGAGCGTCAAGGACGCGGGGATTCGCGGTGACTACGTCAAGGAGACCCAGAGCTTCAAGGGCTTCGATCCCGGCAGGTACGGGGCGGAGAACCCCGAGAGCCTCGAGGGCTTCCTGTTTCCCGCTACCTACGAGCTGCCGCGCAAGGCGAGGGTTGACGACCTGATCTCGCGCCAGCTCGACGCGTTCCGGGAGCGGATCAGGAGCATCGACATGAGCTACGCGGAGTCCAGGAACCTGACCGACTACGACGTGGTGATCATCGCGTCGATGATCGAGCGGGAGGTGCAGGTGCCGGAGGAGCGCCCGCTGGTCGCGGCCGTGATCTACAACCGCCTCTCCCAGCAGATGCCGCTACAGATCGACGCAACGGTGCGCTTCGCGACGGGGAACTTCGAATCGCCGCTGACCGAGTCGGAGCTGGCCACCGACTCGCCCTACAACACCTACGAGAATTCCGGACTTCCGCCAGGTCCGATCGGCAACCCGGGCGAGGACTCATTGCGCGCGGCGGCGAAGCCGGCCAAGGAGAACTACCTCTTCTACGTCGTCAAGCCGGGCACGTGCGGCGAGCACTTCTTCACCGACAACGAGGCGGAGTTCAACCAAGCAGTCAAGGAGTACCGCGCCGCGCAAGAGGCGGCTGGCGGGTCCCCGACCGAGTGCTGAGCCTGCGCCCCGCCGCATAGCATCGGCTGATGCCCAGGCTTGCGGTGCTCGGACATCCGGTCGCGCATTCGCGCTCGCCCGCGATGCACGCCGCTGCGTTCGAGGCGCTGGGAATCGCAGGCGAGTGGAGCTACGAGGCGATCGACGTCTCCGTCGGGGAGTTCGAATCGCGCGTGGGGGCGCTGGCCGCCGAGGGCTACGCCGGCGCCAACGTCACCGTCCCGCACAAGCTTGCCGCGCTGGAGCTGGCCGACAACGCCTCGCCGGCGGCCCGTGCGATCGGCGCCGCAAACATGCTGACCTTCAGCGAGGACGGGATCGAAGCCGACAACACCGACGCCCAGGGGTTGCTCGGCGCGCTTGGAGGCTCAGCGGCGGGCAGGCGGGCCGTCGTCCTGGGCGCCGGGGGCGCCGCGAGGGCCTGTGTCTGGGCCCTCGTTCAGACCGGGGCGACCGTCTCGGTGTGGAACCGCACCCAGCCCAGGGCGGAGACGCTTGCCAGCGAGCTCGGCGCGACGGGCTTCGGGACAGAGGGCGAGCCCCTAGGGGCCGACGCCTACGACGTCCTGGTCAACGCCACCACCGTCGGGCTTGAGATCGCGACCGGATCGAGAAGCCGTTCCAGAGAGCCGCTTGCCGACCTAAAGCCGCTCCCTCTCGATGCCGATTCGGTCTCTGCAAGACACGTCGTGGTGGACCTGGTCTACGGGTCGTCCCAGACGCCGCTCGAGGCCTTCGCGCGACAGCGCGGTGCGGAGGTCCTCGACGGACTGGAGGTTCTCGTCCACCAGGGAGCCGCATCGTTTCGGCTCTGGACCGGACTGGATCCGCCGATCGACGTGATGCGCGAAGCGGCTCGGAAGACCTAGAGACAGATGCCAGACAAGCGCCCCGGATACCTGAAACCAGTTCCGGCGCCCGGGACACACACGGTGACCGCAACGCGTCCAGATGCTGAAGAGGGCGTCCCCGGGATCTCGCCGCCGCTCGGCCGCGGGCACTCGGGGATGTTCATCACCGACGTCATCGTCGAGCTGGGGTACGCCAGTGCCGAGCGGGTCGAGGAGGTGATCAACGAGGCGCGGGTCGCGGGACGCTCCCCCGAGACGCTGCTGGTCGAGCGCAAGGTGATCGATCCGGATCAGCTCTCGCGCGCGATCGCCGAGCGCTATGGCCTCGACCACGTCGACCTTGTCGCCTACCACGTGGACATGGGCGCGGCGAACCTGCTCTCGATGGCCGCGGCCCGGCGCTACCGGGCGGTGCCCGTCGGCTACGTCGACAAGGAGACCCTGCGGGTGGCGATGGCCGACCCGGCGAACGTGCTGGCGATCGACGACATCCAGATGATCACCGGCCTCAACTGCCGCGTGGCGGTCGCGGCAGCCGACGACATCGAGGCGCTGATTCGGCGCCTGAACACCCTGGAGCATGCGGTTTCCGATGCTCTCGAGGACGAGGACGCAGAGGAGCTGGAAGCCGATGTCCGCGAGCTGCGCGAGTCGGCAGACGACGCCCCGGTGATCAAGCTCGTCTATTCGATCCTCGGCCAGGCCGCGAACGAGGGGGCTTCGGACATTCACTTCGAGCCCGGCGACGGCGAGATGCGCGTCCGCTTCCGCGTAGACGGGGTGCTGTCGGAGGCAGCGCGGGTGCCGAAGCGCATGGTCGCGGGCGTCGTCTCGCGCGTGAAGATCATGAGCGAGCTCGACATCGCCGAGAAGCGCGTGCCGCAGGATGGGCGCGTGAGCCTCAACGTCGAGGGTCGCAAGGTCGATCTGCGCGTGACCACGCTGCCCACACAGCGTGGCGAGGGCTGCACCGTGCGCATCCTCGACAAGGAGCAGGCGCTGCGCCCGCTCTCTGACCTCGGCGTCGACGGGGAAGCGCGCGGGCGCTTCTCCGGCTCCTTCAGTAAGGCCTACGGGGCAGTGCTGGTGACCGGGCCAACCGGCTCTGGCAAGTCGACGACGCTCTACGCGGCGCTGGACGAGCTCAACGCCGTCGAGCGCAACATCGTCACGATCGAGGATCCGGTCGAGTATCGGATCGACGGCATCAACCAGGTCAACGTGAACCGCAAGGCGGGGCTGTCCTTCGCCGCGGGCCTGCGCTCGATCCTGCGGGCCGATCCCGACGTGATCATGGTCGGCGAGATCCGAGACGCGGAGACGGCGCGGATTGCGGTCGAGGCAGCGCTGACCGGCCACATGGTGCTGAGCACGCTGCACACCAACGACGCCCCCGGCGCGATCACGCGCCTGGTGGAGATGGGGATCGAGAGCTTCCTGATCGCCTCGTCGGTCGACTGCGTGGTTGCCCAGCGCCTGGCGCGCAAGCTGTGCGCCCACTGCAAGCGGCGCACCGTGATCCCGCAGGCTGCGCTCGAGGAGGCAGGATTCAGAGTCGGCGCCGATGTGGAGGCGTACGAGCCGGTTGGCTGTGCGCGATGTGGCAACTCCGGCTACCGCGGGCGGATCGGCCTGTTCTCGGTGATGCTGATGAGTGAGCGGATCAAGGAGTTGACGGTGCGGGGTGCGCCCGAGGTCGACATCGCCAACGCCGCGCACGAGGAGGGCATGTCGACGCTGCGCGAGGACGGGTTGGCGAAGGTCCGCGCCGGCGTTACCTCGATCGAAGAGGTCGCACGCGTATCCACCTAAGCGGCGCCGGCCGTCCGCGTGGGCGCCGGCGGCTAAAGGCGAGCCAGGCACCCGACGATCTAGGAACCGATGGATTTCGCCGCCGTTCTGACTCGCATGGTTGAGGTGCGGGCGTCCGACGTTCACCTCACGCCCGGCTTCCCGCCCGCGCTTCGCGTCCGCGGGCGGATCTCGCCGATGGAGGGCTATCCGCCTCTCTCGCCGCAGGAGACACGCGAGATCGTTTACTCGATTCTCAACGACTCGCAGCGCAAGCGATTCGAGAACGACCAGCAGCTCGACTTCGCGTACTCGATCCCGAATGTCGCCCGCTTCAGGGTCAACTGCTTCTTTCAGCGCGGGTCTATCTCCGCCGCCTTCCGCCTGATTCCGCACGAGATCCTGAGCCTCGAGTCGCTTGGCCTGCCGCTGGTGCTCGAAGAGTTCGCGCGCAAGCCGCGCGGGTTCGTGCTGTTCACCGGGCCCACCGGATCGGGCAAGTCGACCTCGCTCGCGGCGCTGATCGACATGATCAACTCGGAGCGCGAGGAGCACATCCTCACGATCGAAGACCCGATCGAGTTCCTTCACTCGCACAAGAAGTGCATCGTCAACCAGCGCGAGATCGGCGCTGATGCCACCGACTTCTCCATCGCGCTGAAGTCGGCGCTACGCGAGGACCCCGACGTGATTCTCGTCGGCGAGATGCGGGATCTGGAGACGATCTCCACCGCGCTGACGGCGGCCGAGACAGGGCACCTGGTCTTCGCCACCCTCCACACGCAGTCGACCGCCCAGACGGTCGACCGGATCATCGACGTATTTCCCGCCCAGCAGCAGCACCAGGTGCGCATGCAGCTCTCGGTGGCGCTGCAGGGAATCGTGACCCAGCAGCTGCTGCCGACCGCAGACGGCTCGTCGCGCATCGTCGCCTGCGAGGTGCTCGTGCCGACGCCGGCCGTGCGCAACCTGATCCGCGAGGGCAAGACCCACCAGATCTATTCCGCCCTTCAGACCTCGGGCGCGGTCGGGATGCAGACGATGGACTCCCACCTCGCACAGCTCGTGCGGATGGGCAAGATCACGCGCTCGCTCGCCGAGCAGCGTGCGTCGATCCCGGAGGAGCTGCGTCGCCTGCTCGGCACCACCGCGGGTGCGATGAACTCCGCGCCGGTTCCGGCGGCCGCCTGAGGGCTGAGTCGTGGCGACGTTCGCCTTCAGAGCCGTGGACCTGGCCGGGATCCCGTCCCGGGGCGAGGTGGAGGCTGCTTCAAAGGCGGCGGTCACCGAGCAGCTCCGCCAGAACGGCCTGATCGTGCTCGACGTCTCGGAGAAGCGCGAGGCGCTTCAGCTGGACTCGATCGTCCAGCGCTTCAAGAGCGTCAACCTCCGCAACCTGTCGGTTTTCTCGCGCCAGTTCGCGACGCTGATCGCCGCGGGCATGCCGATGCTGCGCTCGCTCTACACGCTCGAGGACCAAACCGAGGACGAGATGCTCAAGAAGGCGATCGTCGGCGTCCGACAGGACGTGGAGGCGGGCAGCTCCGTGGCGCAGGCGATGGAGAGCCAACCCGGCGTCTTCGACCCGCTCTATCGCTCGATGGTCAATGCCGGGGAGGGATCCGGACGCCTCGAGGAGGCGCTCGACCGCGTCGCCCACCAGCTCGAGAAGCTCGACGCGCTCAAGCGCCAGGTGCGCTCAGCGATGGTGTACCCCGCGGTCGTCTTCGCCCTCGCGCTCGTGGTGATGATCGTCGTCGTTGCCTTCATCGTTCCGATCTTCGTCGGAATCTTCGAGGAGATCGCGGCCGAGACCCCCGGCGAGAGCGACGAGCTGCCGTTCATGACCCAGATCACGGTCGGGGTCTCTGACTTCGTCACCGGCAAATGGTTCGTACTGATCCCGGTGATCGCGTTGTCGATCTACGCGTTCCTGCGCTGGAAGCAGACCGAGCGCGGGCGCCTGCAATGGGACAAGATCAAGCTGCGCTTGCCGGCGCGGATCGGCGACGTCGTCCAGAAGGTCGCCCTGGCGCGCTGGTCGCGCACCTTTGCGGGCACCGTGTCATCGGGCGTGCCGATCCTCCAGGCGATCGAGATCTCCGGCAAGACGGCCGGCAACGGCGTGATCCAGGAGGCGATGAGCGACGTCTACGACTCGGTCAAGCGCGGCGGCACGATCGCCCAGCCGCTGGGCGAGCACGACGTGTTCCCGCCGATGGTCTCCCACATGGTCTCGGTGGGCGAGGACTCAGGGCAGCTGGAAACGATGCTGGAGAAGATCGCCGACTTCTACGAGGCGGAGGTCGACGCCAAAGTCAAGGCGCTGACCTCACTCATCGAGCCGATCATGATCGTGTTCGTGGGCGCCGTCGTCGGGTTCATCGTGATCTCGATGTACCTGCCGATCTTCAGCCTCTACGACAAGATCCGCTAGCCGCTACTCCCCGGCCGCGCCAACCGACATCCGAAGCTCGTCCACGGTGCCATCGGCGATCCGGGCGCTGAGCACTGGATAGACCCCGGGCACGCCGATGAGGGTGGGGCCCTCGATCAGGACCAGAACCTCGCCGAGGCCGGGGAACGACTGCGACTCGGCATCGGGGTAGATCCTGCGCAACTCCTTGTCCGGCATGCCGACGCCCACGCCCCCGTCGGTCTCCCAGCCGGCCTGGGCGGCGAGTTCATCCTTGAGCTCGAGGCTGCCGACGCGGCCACTGGCTGAGCACGGATCGGCGCCACTGAGGCTGGCGAAGTTGATCCGGAGCCCGAGGTCGCGCCACTCGTTGACGCACAGCTCGCCGTTGGGCCCGACGTAGGAGGGCCGACCGAACTCTTTCGCCGCCTCCACCGGCGACTGGCTCTGCGGTCGAAAGCCACCGATCCGCGTCACTCCTCTGCGTCCGATCCCGATCCTCCGGCCCATTGAGGCCTCATCGGACGCGAACGTGAACCCGCTCCCGTTCCAGCTGACCCGGCCGACGCGGCCCGTGGTTGGGCAGCACGTGGGCTCACCCGCCGCATACGCGGGAGACCTCTCGACGACGGCGCCGCGTTCGACGGAGAGGCTCGCCTGCAGCCCGGTCCGGTAGAAGGCCGCCTCCCAGGCGCCCCTCTCGGTCACGAAGATCGCCCAGGGCGTGGGTGCACCACCAGCGCAACAATCGAGGCGCGCGATCATCTCCTCGGCCTCATCACCGGTCACGTCGCGGCAGATCACTTCGACCACGAAGTAGCCGGGCCCGCCGAAGAGCTGGTCGTCCGCGGGCACGACGCCCAGCTCTCGTATCGCGCCCTCGAACTCTGAGCCCGCGACCGCATCCCTGGCCGCACGCTTGGAGCAGTCGGCCGCCGGCTCGCGGCCAGATGCATCCGGGGTCGACTCACTGCTCTCACTCGCCGCCACGGTGGGTGCGTCGTTGTCGGGAGACCTGTCCAGGAGGTAGGCGCCGACGCCGACGATCACGGCGCCCAGCAGGGACCAAAGCAGCCACCTCGGAGTGCGACCGCTCATCGCTTCGACTTGTTGGCGGGCTTGGGCCGCGTGACCACGATCTCGCCGATCTTCCGTTCGGATTCGACCAGGCGCACGGCGAAGTTCCCTTCGTCGAAAAGCAGCAGGTCGAAGCGAGCCGGGGCGGCTGGGTCGACGTCCTCGAGCTGGTCCAGGGCCCGGATCTCGACTTCGTGGGCGTTGGGTGAGGTGACGCGCAGCCGGAGCTGGTCGCCCGGTTGCACGCGGACGATCTGTGGTTTGTCCGCCCCGGCGCCGATCGACGCCCGCTCGAGCGTTCCCGTTGGCGGCTCTCCGGTGCTCGTCGACGTGCTCGTCGTCTCGTCGCCTCCTGCGTCGCGGTCCACAGGGACGAGCGCGGCAGCCACGGTGGAGACGCCGAGCAGGACGAGCATCAGGATCAGCAGACGGCGGGCGGCCACGAGCTCAGACTAGATGCCTGGGGGCTGGCCCCCAGCGTGGACGGATGTACCCCTCAGTTTCCCTAAAGGGCGCATACCTGAAACCCGATAGGTGGAGGCGTATAGGGCCAGCGTCCCGGTGATAAAGGCAAACCCGTCGCGAGGCGGAGGCGCAAAGCCACGGGGCTCTCAACGAGTCAGCCGGGCTACCACCGGGGTCAGGTGACTTCCGATTGGCGTTGGTGTCGGGGCTCTGGCGAGGCAAGTTGGATTCCAAGGAGGAATTCCATGATCAACAAGCTCCGCGTCAGGGCTCAGGGGGAGTCTGGTTTCACCCTCGTCGAGCTTCTGGTCGTGATGCTGATTCTCGGCCTGCTGGCCGCGATCGCGATTCCGTCCTTCTTCAACCAGAGGGACAAGGCCCGCGACGCCGACGCGAAGTCGGCTGTGCGGACCGCGCAGACCGCGATGGAGACATACGCGACGGACCATCAGGGTACGTACGCTGGCGCCACGCCGGCCGATCTCGTCACGATCGAGAACACGCTCTCGGACGTTGGCGCTCGGCTGACCGTTCCGGCCACGACCGCGGAGAGCTACACCGTCCAAGTCGCCTCGACGAACACGCCAAACGTGTTCCGGATCACCCGTAATGCGAACGGGACGACCGTTCTCCAGTGCGACAACGACGGCAACGATGGCTGCCCGGCAAACGGCATCTGGGGCTAGTTCCTAGTTACCAGCACCGTTCGAAAGCGGGGGGTGGGCCCAAGCGGCCCGCCCCTCGTCGTGCTTCCACGGACGGATGACCCCCGGCCGGGAAGCTCAAGCCGCATGGGGCGGGGTCCGATCAAACGTGGGGACATGCATCGAGGTCGCGCAAAGAGCATGCTCGAACGCCTGGCCGTGGAGCGCGGTTTCGCCGTGCCCACGGTCCTGTTCATGGTCATCGCCGCCTTCGCGGTTGCGAGCGTGGCCGTCGTGTCGTCGATCCGCTCCCAGCACGGCACCAGCCGCGACCTCGACACCAAGACCGCGCTCGCCGTCGCCGAGGCCGGCGCCCATCAGGCGTTGGTGCGCTACAACACGGCCGCTGTCAAGCAGACGTGCGTCCCGCCACAGACGCTCTCCGGTGGATGGTGCTCGGCGGCGACGGGCCAACTTTCCGACGGCGGCAGCTTCACATACTGGGTCCGTCCGGACTCGGGCGTGATCGAAATCGTCTCGCAGGGGACCAAGGACGGGGTCACCAGGCGGATCGACCTACAGGCCCACTCCGCGGCCGGGCGGCAACCGTTCATCGACTTCGGAGTGATCGGGCTGAACTCGATCCTGCTCGATTCCTATGCCGACATCACGGCCGACACGGCGACGAACGGCGACATCACGATGCTGTCCAACTCCACGCTCTGCGGCAACGCACAGGTTGGAGAGGGGCACGGGGTCAACCCCGAGGGCAACGCACAGCACTCCTGCGGGATCGTGGTTAACGGCTCGTTGACGCTCCCGTCGGTGAACCAGGGAGACGTAGCGACCAACAACAACAACGACAACTTCTTCGCCTCGACCCCGATCGGGGGCGCCAAGAATCGAGTGTGCTGGAACGGCTATGACGGCAACGGCCAGCCGAGTTCGAACTGCGGGTCGCGCGAGTTGGTGATCACACACAACTCGCACCTCACCCTACCGTCCGGCAACTACAGCTTCTGCCGCCTGCAGCTGCTCCAGAACGCAGCGGTCTACATCGCCAGCGGGGCCACCGTGCGGATCTACTTCGATTCGCCCGAGGCGTGCGGCTACGGCTCGGGCGTGAAGCAGCTCGAGATCGACTCGAACGCACAGATCCGGCCCAACGGGAACAGCACAGCGCTAGACGTCGCGCTCCTTTTCGTCGGCTCGGAGACCCTGACCACGGTGATCGACCTCGCCAGCAACACGGTCGCGCAGGGCTTGTGCGAGCAGGACTTCGTCGTCTACGCGCCGCGCAGCGAGCTCGTGTTGAAGAGCAACTCCCTGTACTGCGGGGCACTGGCGGCGAAGAAGATCAACATCAACTCGAACGCCCATATCACCGTCAGCACCAGCGCGCAGGAGTTCACGCTCCCGAACTCACCCCCTCACTACGTGGTGGACCGGTTCGTGGAGTGCGCCGGGCCGGTGACGACGGCGCCCAACGCGAGCTGCTAGGCATGCCGAGCATCGGACACAGCGACAGGGCAGCGACCGACGAGGGCGGGTACAGCCTCGTCGAGCTGCTGATTGCGATCACGATCGGGCTCCTGCTTGTGGGATCGACGGTATCGCTCTTCACCACCGGGGTTCGCGGCGAGCCGCGGGTCAGCGAACGCTCCGCCCACATCCAGGAAGCCCGAACCATGGCGGAGCGGATCTCGCGCGAGCTCCGACTGGGGTCGAACGCACTCTCGCCCACCCCGTCGCAGCTGATGATCTTGACCTACGTGCCGCGGGCCGAGTGCGGGAACCCGGTCCCGGGGCCCACTCAGCGATGCCGCATCTTCTACGACTGCACCACCGACGGGGCCTGCACCCGTACCGAGTGCGGTCCGAACACGATCGCCCCACCGACCGGCTGCGGCGCGTCGACGCGGGTCGTTGCGGGGCTCGCTGACAATCAGGTGTTCGCGTTCACGCCGCGCATCCCGGGACAGGCCTTCGTCTCGGTGCGGTTGGCATTTCCCGCGGCCGACGGTGAGGACGCGATCACGATCGAAGACGGCGTCGCGCTTCGCAACCCGCCGCTCGGAGGGCCGTGATGCTCCGCGACGAGCGTGGGATGACGGTGGTCGAGGTCGTGGTGGCCGCGCTGATCCTGACGATGGGCGCGCTGGGGGTGCTCACCATCGGCGACGCCGCAACGCGCAACACGTTCCGCGCCGAGCAGAGTCAGGTGGTCGTCAATCGCCTCCAGGCGGAGCTCGAGCACATCCGCCAGCTGCCGTTCAGCGAGGTGGCGCTGACCTCGCCGCCGCCGATGTCCTCCGATCCGGACAACCCGGGCAATCGCGTTACGGGAACGCAGTTCGCGCTCGGCTCGGGCGGGACGGATCCCGCCCCGCTCGCGACGAACGGCGGCACCTCGCCGGGCGGGGCCACGATCCGGCGAGGAGTGATCGAACCGGGACCCGAGCCGTTCCAGAGCGGCGATGTCAAGGGGCAGATCTATCGCTACGTCGTTTACCCGGGCCTGCCGGCGAATTGCGCAGACTGCTCGGCCGATGACCTCAAGCGCGTGGTCGTAGCGGTCACGCTCGACACCACTGGCTCCGGGGGAGAGCGCACCTATCAAGAGGTCCAGTCGGACGTCGCAAATCCCGACACCTGGCCAGGCGACAACGCCCTGCCGCCAACCGGCGGCGAGGAGGGCGACGACCTCGCCACGTTCTGGCTCACCGATACTCCGTGCAGCCAGTCGAGCCGCGAGCCGCTGACCGGCAACCACAGCGCGCACAACACGCGTGGGATTTGCTCTCTGGGGATGCAGACCGGAAATGAAAGGGGGGCTCCGGACCTGATGTTCAACGAGCAGCCACCGGCGTCCGACGCCGGTACCGGGACGCTCTACGACTACGCGCTGGACGTGGAACCAGCGCAGAACCCCACTGAGGACATTGGCCTCAACATCGTCGAGCCGACCGGCTCGGAATCGAACGGGTGCCCGCTCACCGCGCCGACGCAGGGAGAGCTCGACTTCCCCTTGCTGAACACCGAGACCGCGAAGCAGAACAAGGTCCACATGTGGTTGTCGAATCCACTCAACAACGACTTTCAGCAGCTGACCGTCGCCGACGGGACGCTCGAGCTGTGGACGAAGTCGATCAACGAGGCGAGCTACCCCGGAAGGATCTGCATCTGGGTGTTCAAGCGCTTCGCTGCCACCAACTCGCTGGGGCAGTCGCTGACCATCGACCTCCCCGCGGTCAACCTGGACCCGCCCCTTGTCGACGTACCCCACTTCGAGTTCCAGCGCAACCCCTGGCCACAGCAGTGGACCGAGGTCTCGGTGCCGTTGGACTTCATCTGGGCGGACGCGCTGGGCGTGCTCGGCGGCTTGACCGTCACCGAGCCGCCACGGCTCGGACTCGCGATCACCGTCGAGCGGGCGGGCACTGGCGGCCCCGGGCTCGAGTTCATGTACGACCACCCGGACTTCGAGAGCCGATTCGAGGTCCAGAACGACGAGGGCCTCTCGCTCCTGGGCGGCTAAGACGCATCTGCGCTCAACGTCCGCTGGCCTCTGGTCGATAGGTGGACGGGGGCGTCGGAGCGCCCTCGGACCTTGTTGAAGAGGCGACCAAGGGAGACGACGTGCCAGCCTTGATCCTGTTCCCAGCTGGACTGCTGCTCGGCAGCTTCGTCAGCGTCGTTGCGCACCGGCTTCCGCGAGGCGAGTCCTGGGTTGCAGGACGCTCGCACTGCCCCGGGTGTGGGGCGCAGATCGCGGCGTACGACAACGTCCCGGTGCTCTCCTACCTGATGCTGCGAGGGCGCTGCCGCAGCTGCGGCGAGCGCATCTCGCCCCGGTACCCGCTGACTGAGGTCGGCCTGGGCGTTCTCTACGTGGGCACCTTCCTGGCGCTCGGTGACGCCGACCTGGGCGAGCTGGCGCTCGGACTCGTGCTCTGCACGCTGCTGGTCGCGATCACGCTCACCGATCTCGACCGGCAGGTGATCCCGAACAAGATCGTCTTTGCGGGTGCCGTCGCGGGTGTCGCGATCGTGGCCGCGACGGACCCTGCCAGCCTCGACGAGCGGGTGATCGCGGCGCTCGGCGCCGGCGGGTTCCTGTTCGTGGTCGCGGTGCTGTACCCGCGCGGGATGGGGATGGGCGACGTCAAGCTCGTCGCGATGATGGGCATCTACCTCGGCCGCGCCATCGCTCCGGCGCTGCTGATTGCGTTCGCCGCCGGCGCGGTGGTCGGGATCGGGCTGATCGCTCGGCACGGTTCCGAGGCCCGGAAGCGGGCCGTTCCCTTCGGGCCGTTCCTGGCGTTCGGAGGCGTGCTCGCGCTGTGGTTCGGCGACGCGATGGTCGACTGGTACTTGGACGAGTTCATGGCCTCGAATTAGGCGCTTAGGGGGCCTGCCCGGCGCTCAAGTAGTGGGCGCGGCCGGCCGATTGTGTGCCTAGGCGCCCCCGGGGTGCGAGGAGCCGAACAGCCACGTGTTTCAGCCCACGAAAAGCAAGACCGTCGTTGGCCTCGACGTCGAGGCGGGAAGCATTGCTGCGACCGAGGTCCAGGTCAACGGCAGCGTGACCGTCGCGCGTTACGGCGTCGCCTCCCTGGAGCCAGGCGTGTTCCGCGAGGGTGAGGTGGCCGACGCCGAGGCGCTCGGCGACGCACTGAAGGAGCTGTTCTCCAAGCACAAGCTCTCGCGCAACGTGAGGCTCGGGATCGCCAATCAGCGCGTCGCGGTCCGCACCCTGCGCCTGCCGGCGATCGAGAAGGCCGACGAGCTCGAGACCGCGATCCGCTTCCAGGCTCAGGACCACATCCCGATGCCGCTCGACCAGGCCGTGCTCGACTGGCAGGTGGCGGGACAGTCGAGCGGTCCGGAGGGCCAGCGCCAGATGGATGTCGTCGCCGTCGCCGCGCGGCGGGACATGCTCGCCGCGGTGATGGACGCGCTGCAGCGAGCCTCGCTGCGACCCGTCGGGATCGACCACTCGGCCTTCGGGATGATTCGCGCCCTGCAGCACGCCGACCATTCCGCCGTCGGCGCCGCCAACTATTTGACGGCGCCGAGCGCGGTGTCGTACGAGGAGCGCATCCCAAGCGACGGCGCAGCCGACCGTTCGTCCGCCTCGACGGCGGCGACCGGAGAGCCCGTCGCACCCGCGAAGCTCTACTGCAACCTCGGCGACGTCACCAACCTCGCGGTCGCACAGGGCACCACCTGCCTCTTCACGCGGATCTCGGGCTTCGGCGTCGAGGGGATCGCCCAGAAGCTCGCCGAGCGCCGCCAGCTCACCCTCGAGCACGCCCGCCAGTGGCTGGTCCACGTCGGGCTCGAGAGCACTACCGACAGCGTCGACGGCGACGCCGAGACCGTCGCGGCTGCGCGGGAGGCGCTGGCCGAGGGGGTCGGGAAGCTCGCCGACGAGCTTCGGCTTTCGCTCGAGTTCTACGCTGCCCAGGAGGGCGCGGTGGCGGTCGAGGGCGTGGTCGTCTGCGGCCCCGGCACGACGATCCCGGGTCTTGTGGAGCGTCTGCAACGCGAACTCGGCCATCGCTTCGAGATCGGCCGGCCCCGCGCGCTCGTTCACCTCGACGACGCCGCAGCCGCCCGCCTGACCCTGTCCTACGGCCTCGCCCTGGAGAAGTAGCCGGTGCGTCCCGTCAACCTCACTCCTCCGGAGCAGCGGCGCGGCGACCGGGCGCCCCTGCGCGCCGGCTCGTTCTCCTACCTGCTGATCGGGGCGCTGTTGCTCGCGGTCGCCGGCGTTACCGCGGTCGTGCTGACCGGCAACACGATCAAGGACCGCGAGGCCGAGATCGCAGACCTCGAAGCTCGCGAGGTGGCGGCGAAGGCCGAGGCCGAGAGCCTGCGCGGCTTCGCCGAGTTCGCGACCCTCGCCCAGGCACGCGAGCAGACCGTCGCGAGTCTGGCCCACAGCCGCTTCGACTGGGAGCGGGTGCTGCGCGAGCTCGCGCTGGTGATCCCCGACGACGTCTGGCTCGTGCAGCTCAGCGGCGCGGCCACAGCCGGCGTGGAGGTCGACGACGCGGCCGAGGTGTCTGTGGACCCAGGCGCGTCCGGCCCAACCCTGGCGATGATCGGCTGTGCGACCGGGCACGAGGCGGTGGCACGGTTCCTGCAGGCGCTCAAGGACATCGACGGGGTCACGCGCGTTGCGATCGGAAAGTCGGAGCTGCCCACAAACGAGGAGTCGAGTGGCGCTACGGAAACCGATTGCCGCACGCGCGACTTCATCACCCGCTTCGAGATCGTCGCGGCCTTCGACGAGGTCCTCGTCCCGGCCCTCGATTCCGGCGCCGCGCCGACCTCTCCCGCGCCGACAGTTCCCGAGGGGACGCCCGCCACGACTGACGGCTCCGGCGTTGCGGAGGCGCAAGCACAGGAGGAGCAGGCTCGCGACTCGGCCGCCGAGCAGACCGGCGAGCCCCAACAGGCCGCGAACGTCGTTCCGGGGGTGGCGCGATGAGGTCCGCCGACCGAGCCGTCCTCGCCGGGCTGCTGATCGCCGGCCTGATCGCTGCCTTCTGGTTCGTCATCTTGTCGCCAAAGCGCGACGAAGCTTCGAAGCTGTCCGATGAGGTCGCGGTACTTGAGGAATCGGTTGCGACCCAGGAGCAGCTGGTCGCCGAGGCACAACAGGCGCGCGACGAATTCGATCGCAACTACCAGCGTCTGGTGGTGCTTGGAAAGGCCGTGCCCGAGGACGAGGACACGTCGAGCTTGTTCGTGCAGCTGCAGGAGATCGCGGAGCGATCGAGCGTCCAATTCGCCGCGATCGAGCTCGTCCCAGGGGATGCCTCGGCGGCGCCGGTCGCGACTCCGGCGCAGGAGACCACTACCGATCAGGCCCAGCCCGCCGATTCCGGCTCAGAGCAGGCGCCGCCTTCCCAGCAAGGCTCGGCACCTGCGACCGAAGCGGCAGCGGCGGATCTGCCCATCGGCGCGACCGTAGGGCCCGCGGGCCTGCCGGTCATGCCCTACAAGCTGAGTCTGCGCGGGTCGTTCTTCGAGCTCGCGGACTTCCTGGCCGGCGTCGATCGTCTCGTGCACTCGCGCCACGGCCGCGACGTGGTCGACGGGCGGTTGATCACGATCGACGGCTTCGGGCTCGCGGGCAACGAGGAGGAGGGCTTCGAGGTCCTCAGTGCGAGCCTCGCGCTGACCACTTTCCTGACGCCCGCCGACCAGGGGCTGACTGCAGGTGCCACCCCTGCCGGTCCCGCCGTGCTCGAACCGGGCGCGCCGACCCCGGCCTCCAACACGACCCCCGCGCCATGAGCACGCTCAAGCCGCCAGCTCTCCTGAACGACCTCTATCGCGACCTGCGCGACCGCAGGCTGCTGATCCCGGCGGTCGCCCTCGTCGCGGCGCTGATCGCGGTGCCGGTGCTGCTCTCGACCGACTCGCCCCCCGCGCCGCCGCCCGCGCCCCCGCCGCCCAGCGAGGCGACCGCGGCACAACCCGCCGTTCTGGCGCAGACCGTGGGCATCCGCGATTACCGCAAGCGCCTCGAGGCCCTGAAGAGCAAGAATCCCTTCAAGCAGAAGTTCGCCCTGCCGACGCCCGAGTCGGTGGCGCTCGCCGATCAGGGCTCCACTACGGCCGCGGGTACAGCCGCGGCATCCACCGTGGCCGGCGATACCTCGACCGCTAGCTCATCCGGCTCGACGTCCACCAGCACACAGCCCGTCGAGCCGGTGTCGGGCGGTGGCACTGGACCGGCCCGCGTGCGGGTGGAGCAGACGACAAAGCTGATCACCCGTAGGATCGATGTCGCCGTCGGCCCCCTGGGCGAGACCAAGCAGGTCAAGAACGTGCGCGCGCTCGACTTCCTGCCCTCGAACGATGCGCCAATCGTCGCCTTCCTGGGTGTCAGCGAGGACGCCAAGCGCGCCTCGTTCGCGGTGTCCGCCGACGTCGTCTTCAGCGACGGCGACGGCTCCTGCGTGCCGGACCCGTGCCAGTTCCTGACCCTGAAGCGCGGCGGGCAGCGCTATCTCCACTACCGGCCGGAGGGCGAGCCCGAGGAGATCATCTACCGGCTGAGGTTGCTGCGGGTCCGCGACAAGGTCGTCAAGGCCCAGTAGCGCACGCGGTCGCCCGGCAGGCGTCCGGCCCCCGCTCGGCGCGCCATCTAGCCTTGGCGCCGCGGTGGACCTCCGCTTCACAACAGCAGGCGAGTCGCACGGCCCCGGGCTCGTGACGATCGTCGAGGGCCTGCCCGCCGGCCTCGAGCTCGACCGCGAGCGGCTCGATCGCGAGATGGCGCGCCGCCAGCTCGGCCACGGCCGGGGCGGCCGGATGAAGATCGAGCAGGACTCGGTCGAGATCCGCGCCGGTGTGCGGCACGGGCGGACGCTCGGGAGCCCCGTGGCGATGCTGGTCGCCAACCGCGACTACGCGAACTGGGAGGAGCGAATGAACCCATGGCCGGTGAACGCGGAGGTCGAGGAGTCGCACCTGCCCCGGCCCGGCCACGCAGACCTGGTCGGGATGCTCAAGTTCGGTCACTCCGATGCGCGCAACGTGCTCGAACGCGCGAGCGCGCGCGAAACCGCGGCCCGGGTTGCCGCCGGGGCCCTGGTGAAGGAGTTTCTGCGCGCGGTTGGGGCGAGCGTCCACAGCCACGTGCTCAGGATCGGCTCGGTCACCGCGCCCGACCGCGACGACCTTTCACCCGAGGACTTCGGGGGCGTCGACGAGTCGCCGGTGCGTTGTCTCGACGCCTCGGCCTCCGAGCAGATGGTCGCCGAGATCGACCGGCTGCGAAAGGCGAACGAGAGCCTCGGCGGGGTGTTCGAGGTGCGGGCTTTCGGCCTCGTGCCGGGCCTCGGCTCGCACACGAGCTGGGACGGGCGCCTCGACGGGCGTCTCGCCCAGGCCGTGGTATCGATCCAGGCGGTCAAGGGTGCCGCGGTCGGCGAGGCCTGGGAGGTCGCGGGGCAGCCCGGCTCGGAATCACACGACGAGATCTTCTGGTCGCAGGAGCGCGGCTATCACCGCGAGACCAACCGCGCCGGAGGCGTCGAGGGCGGAATGTCCAATGGTGAGCCGCTGGTCGTGCGCGGGGCGCTGAAGCCGATCTCGACCCTGACGAAACCCCTGCGCTCGGTCGACACCGAGACCAAGGAGCCGGCGCAGGCGATGCGCGAGCGCACCGACTCGACCGTCGTTCCGGCCGCGGGAGTGGTCGCCGAGGCGATGGTGGCGCTTGTGCTGGCGCGCTGCTACCGCGAGAAGTTCGGCGGCGATCACATCGACGACGTTCTCGCCGCCCTGGAGGCGTACCGGGAGCGCATCGATTGGCGCCGCTAGTCGAGAGTCCGGCGCTCGTCTTCATCGGCTTCATGGGGGCGGGCAAGACGGCCGCCGCTCGCGCCGCCGCCGAGGCCTTGGTAGAGCCCTGGGCCGACTCCGACGAGGAGTTCGAGCGCGTTCACGGCTCCATCCACGGAACCTTCACCAGCGAGCGCGGGGAGGCTGCGTTCCGCGCCGCCGAGGAGGAGGTCGTGCTGGGGCTGCTCGAGGCCGGACCGCGGGTGCTGGCGCTCGGCGGTGGCGCGATCGAGACGCCGTCCATTTGCGAGGCGCTGGCCGGGCACGTCGTCGTCTGGTGCCGCGTCAGCGCCGACGAGGCCCGCCGGCGCATCGAGCAGGACTCCCCGGAGCAGCGTCCCTTGGCCGCCGACGAGGGCGCGTTTGCGGAGCGCTTCGAGCGTCGCCAGCCGATCTACGAGCGCCTCGCCACAGCGGTCCTGCCGGAGGGCGACGAGAACGTGGCCGCCCGCGCGGCCCGGTTTCTCGCGGCCCTGCGCGAGCTGCCGGGCGTCCGCCTGGCCTGGGCCCACAGCGTCTCGGGCGAATACCCGGTCTTCGTCGCATCGGGATTGCTGGATGCGAGTCCGCTCGGCACGGCTGCCCAGCACGGCGACATCGGGCTCAACGACCGGCCCTTCCTCGTCACGGACACCACGGTTGGCGCGCTGTATGCGGATCGGCTCAGTCACCTGGCCGGCCGCGTGGACGTTCCGGCGGGCGAGCAGGCGAAGACCTTGGCGGAGGCGGAGCGCGTGCTGCGGGAGCTCGCCGACGCCGGGATGACTCGCTCCGACCACCTGCTGGCGCTGGGGGGCGGCGTGGTCGGCGACCTGGCGGGGTTCTGCGCGGCCACCTACCAACGAGGGGTCGACCTCATCCACATCCCGACGACGCTGGTCGCCCAGGTCGATTCGGCCTACGGCGGCAAGACCGGGGTGGACCTGCCCCAGGCCAAGAACTACGTCGGCGCCTACCACTTCCCGAAGGCGGTGCTGGTGGACCCCGATACGCTCGAGACGCTGCCGGCCATCGAGCTCGCGGCTGGCTACGCGGAGGTGCTGAAGACCGGTTTGCTGGCCGGCGGATCGCTCTGGGAGCGCGTAAAGGCACTCCAGCCCGGGGACCGGGTCCCCGGCGACGTGATCTTCGCCTGTGCGCAGACCAAGCTCGACGTGGTGGCCGCCGACGAGCGCGACTCGGGCCAGCGCGCCTCGCTGAACCTGGGGCACACGGTGGGCCACGCGATCGAGGCCGCAACCGGATACGGCAGGTACCGCCACGGCGAGGCGGTGGGGCTCGGCCTGCTTGCGGCGCTTCGCCTGTCGGGCGCTGATGACCTGCGCGACGATGTGCGAGCGCGACTCGAGGCGTGGGGCCTGCCGACGTCGCTCGATCCTGGCATCGCCGTCGACGATGTCCTCGCCGGGGTCGAGCGCGACAAGAAGCGCACGGCCGAAGGGGTCGGCTTCGTCTTGCTCGAGCGCCCGGGCGAACCACGGGTCGGCGAGCTCCTGGAGCCGGATAGGGTCAGGGCCGCCGTGGACGAGCTGCGATGACCGAGCGGAGCCGCACGACGCACAACCGGGTCGAAGTGCTGCACGGGGTCAACCTCGAGATGCTCGGCGCGCGGCCCTCAGAGCACTACGGCAACCTCAGCTTCGACAACCTGATCGTCGCGATCCGGCGCTACGCCCGGGAGCTCGACCTCGAGGTGCGCTTTTTCCACACCAACCATGAGGGCGAGTTCGTCGAGCGGCTGCACCGGCTGCGCGGGCTCACCGACGGGGCCGTCCTCAACCCGGGCGCCTGGACCCACTACAGCTGGGCGATCCGCGACGCGCTGGAGATCGCCGACGTGCCGGCGGTCGAGGTGCACCTCTCCGATCTGGAGCAGCGCGAGGGGTGGCGCCAGCACTCGGTGCTAGAGGGACTGGTGATCGGTTCGATCT
>JBKPDQ010000032.1:0-10858 GCA_046728015.1 Actinomycetota bacterium | reverse complement strand
GCCTTGGCCGGGGCTGGTCGTGATCTGGTACTGGCCGAACGCCATCAGGCGGCCGACCTGGAAGGTGAGACCGGCCAGGAAGGTGCCGAACCCGGTGCTGCCCAGATCCTCCGCGTCGCTCTGGAAGGCGCCCGTCGTCCTGGGGCTCACCGTGTGCATGATGCCCCAGCCGACGCCGAGATACGGCTGCGCGGCCGCCTTGATCGGGAAGGCCATCAGCACCGCGGAGTACTTCCGGATGTCGTTGAAGGTGACCGTCTGGGTGCCGCTGAGGTCGTTGTAGGCGCTCACCTCATCGTTGCCCACGCCCTCTTCGACCGAGAGCAGCAGTCCGGTGCGGCGGGCGACGATGAGCGTCTGACCGCCGAACGACGGCATCGCCTGGCGGTCCTGCACCGGGGTGTCGAAGAGCATGACCCCGGCCTGTGGACCGATGTACCACTGGAAGTCCCGCTGGCCAGACTCCTGCGCGGCGGCAGAAATAGCGCCGAGCGCCAGCGCCAGCGCCGCGACTGGAATGCTACGAGTGAGCATGCGCATCACAGACTGCCTCCGTAAGGTGTCCGCACCGGGCGGCTCCCGGCGCCTACCGCGTCCCCAGCGGCGGTACGTCAAAATGCGGGAACTATGCTGGAAAGCGCGGGAGGGGAGGGGGAACATGGGCGGAGGTATCTGCTTGGTGCCTTATCGCTTGCAGAAACCCCGCGGGTAGCGTCCCCGCCCGTCGAGAGGGGTGCGGGTGCAAGAGGTGGGCCGGGCGGTGCAAGTGCTCAGCACGCAACTTCCTGCACCGGACGGCCCGCGTCCGGCCCGCCAGACCACCTTTCACCACAGAGCCACGGAGACCACGGAGGGTACCCGAGCCGCCCCCCGCTCCCGATGTCGCACCGACCCGACTGATATACCACTGATTCAACAACAACGCGAAAGAGAAAAAGCCGGAAGAAGATCGTTAACGTGCAGAAGGCTTGGTGTGGGGAAATGGGGCTCCGTGAACCTCTGTGGCCTCCGTGGCTCTGTGGTGAACTGGACGGTGCGGATGGGTGAGCTAAATGAGCCCGAGCTGTCGCCCGATCTTGGCGAAGGCGGCGAGCGCCTGGTCGAGATCGTCCTTGGTGTGCGCGGCGGAGATCTGGCAACGGACGCGGGCCTGGCCCTGCGGCACGACCGGGTATCCGAAACCGGTCACGAACACGCCTTCGGCCAGCAGGAGGTCGCTCATCCGGATGGCGGCCGAAGTCTCCCCCAGGATAACCGGAATGATCGGCGTCTCGCCGGGCAGCGGCTTGAAGCCCAGCTCGAGGAGCCGCTCGCGGAAGTAGCGGGCCTGCTCGCGCAGCCGAGTCACCCGCTCCGGGTGTGCCTCCAGGTACTCGATGCTCGCGAGCGAGCTCGCGGCCACGGTGGGTGGAAGCGCATTGGAGAAGAGCTGCGGGCGGGCGCGCTGGGTGAGATAGTCGCACACCGCCGCCGAGGCGCCGGCGAAGCCTCCGGCCGCGCCGCCGAGCGCCTTGCCGAGCGTGGAGGTGATGATGTCCACGTCGCCCACGACCCCATGGTGCTCCGCCGTGCCGCGTCCGTTGGCGCCGAGCACCCCGGTCCCATGCGAGTCATCCACCATGAGCACCGCGTGGTGCTTGCGGCACACCTCCAGCAGATCGGGAAGCTTCGCGATCGAACCCTCCATCGAGAACACGCCGTCGGTGATCACCAGCCGCACCCGGCGGTCCCGCGCCGCGGTCAGCTTCTCCTCCAGGTCGGCCAGGTCCGAGTGCTTGTAGACCGCGGTCTGGCACTTGGTGATCGCCTTGGCCAGCCGGACGCCGTCGATGATGGAGGCGTGGTTGAGCTGGTCGCTGATGACGATGTCCTCTTCGCCCAGGAGTGTGGCGGGGACCGCCTCGTTGGCGTTCCAGGCGCTCACGAAGGAGAGCGACGCCGGGGTCCCCACCAGCCGGGCACACGCGTTCTCGAGCGCCCGATGCACGGTGAAGGTCCCGCAGATGAAGCGGACGGAGGCGGTACCCGCGCCCCAGCGATCGAGCGCGGCCTTGCCCGCCTCGATCACCTCGGCCTGCGCGGAGAGGCCGAGGTAGTTGTTGGAGGAGAGAATGATGACGTCGCCACGGCCCTCCATCTTCACCCGCGGCGCCTGAGGGCTGTCGAGGAAGTTGAGCCGCTTGTACACCCCGGCGCGGATGAACTGTTCCAGCTCACCCTCGAGCCGGCGCTCGAGCGTGTGGGTCACGCGGCCACCTCCAGGATGACCTTGCCGGCCTGACCGGTCTTGATGACCTGGATGGCGTCGGCGATGCACTCGAGCGGGAAGCGGTGGGTGATGACGGGGCGCGGGTCGAGCTGCCCGGCGTGGAGGAACCGCCGCATCTGGTGCCAGGTCTCGTACATCTTGCGGCCGGTCACGCCGTACAGGGTGAGACCCTTGAAGATGACGTCGCGGGCGAAGTCGGTCTCCGTGGTCCGGCTGGGCGTGCCCAGGAGGTTGACCCGTCCGCCGAGGCGGGCGGCGGCGAAGGCCGTAGCATGGCCGTCGGGATGACCGCTCATCTCGCACACCAGGTCCACGCCGTCGCCTCCGGTGAGCTCCCGGATCCTGCCGAGCACGTCGTCACGGGCGGGGTCGAGCGTCACCTGCGCGCCCATGGCCCGGGCCAGCTCGAGCCGGCGGGGGTTGAAGTCGCTCGCGATCACGAGCGAGGCGCCGGCGGCCCGCGCCACGCCCACCGCGAAGCAGCCGATGGGGCCGCAGCCGAGCACGAAGACGGTGCTCCCCGGCACCCGTGCCTCGAGCACGGTGTGCACCGCGTTCCCCATGGGGTCCATGATGGCGCCGATCTCGGTGGGGATTCCGTCCAGCTTCATCACGTTGGAGGCCGGCATCGCGATGAAGTCGGCGAAGGCGCCGTCGCGGTCCACGCCGATGATCGAGGTGCGCTGGCAGAGGTGGGCGTCGCCCAGGCGGCACTGGAGGCAGTGGCCGCAGACGATGTGGCCTTCCGCCGTCACCAGGTCGCCCACCGCGAGCAGCTCCCCCGATTCCGCCTCACGGCCCAGCTCCACGATCTCGCCGGCGAACTCGTGGCCGACGACGACCGGGGGCTTGAGCCGGTTGCTGGCCCAGCTGTCCCACTCCCAGATGTGGAGATCGGTGCCGCAGACGCCGGCGTGGTGGACGTGGATCAGGACGTCGGTGGACCCGCAGATGGGCCTGGGGACCTCGCGCAGCACCATCCCCGGGCCGGGTCCTGCCTTCACCAGAGCGCGCATGCCAGTCCAGGAAGAAGTCGGGCGGAATATAGTGATGTCACCCTGAACGAAGTGAAGGGGACCATATCGAGCATGGCCCCCTTCGCTGCGCTCAGGGTGACAACCTCCTCACGGCGCCACGGCCTCCTGGGCCCGGGAGGAGAACTCCCTTACGGCCGCCGGTTCGATCCGGACCGCGCTGATCTTGAACGCGGCGATCCGGGCGTAGGGGTCGAGCTGCGGGTTGGTGAGCAGGTTGGCCGCGGCCTCGCGGAAGTGCATCGGCATGAACACCTGGCCCGGCGCCTGGCGGTCCGAGAGCCGAACCCCGATCAGGACCGTGCCGCGGCGCGAGGTGACCCGCACGGTGTCCCCTTCGCCGACGCCGAGGTCGATCGCGTCGCTCGGGTGCATCTCGATGATCGGCACTGGCTCCCGGGCGTCGAGCCCCTCGGAGCGCCGCGTCATCGTGCCGGTGTGCCAGTGATACATCTGGCGGCCGGTGTTGAGGATGAAGGGGTACTCGTCGCTCGGCAGCTCGTCCGGCTTGAGAAACTCCACCGGCACGAAGCGCGCCCGGCCGTCCGGGGTCGGAAAGCGATCCTCGAACAGGAACGGCGTGCCCTCGGAATCCGGGGTGAGGACCGGGTACTGGATCGAGCGCCGCCGCTGCAGCATCTCGTAACTCACGCCCCGCCAGCTCGGCGTGACGCTGGCGATCTCCCGCATCACGTCGGCCGGCCCGCGGTAGTCGGTGGGGAGGCCGAGCCTGTTGCTCAGCTCGATCAGGATGTCGAGGTCGCGACGGGCCTGCCCGGGTGGCTGGAGCGCCGCGTCCGCCAGCTGGATGTGGCGGTCGGTGTTGACGTAGGTGCCGACCTTCTCCGCGAAGGAGGAGCCGGGCAGGACCACGTCGGCCCAGCGGGCGGTCTCGGTCAGGAAGAGGTCCTGCACGGCGAGGAACTCGAGCTCGCGAACCCAGTGCTCGGCGTGCGAGATGTTGGGATCCGAGAGCACCGGGTTCTCGCCCATGACGTACAGGCCACGGATCGGGCTCCCGTCCTGCACCATCTCGGTCACCATCATCCCGCGCTCGAGCGACAGCGACTCCTCGGGCACCCGCCACGCCTTGGCATACTCGGCGCGATTGGCGGGGTCGGTGACCGGGCGGTAGTCGGTGTAGGCGAACGGGATGGCGCCCATGTCACTGGCGCCCTGCACATTGTTCTGGCCCCGGATGGGGAGCATCGCCGCGCCCCACTTGCCGATCATCCCGCAGGCGAGCATGAAGTTGAGCAGACTGGCGACGATGTCCGTGCCGGTGTTGTGCTGGGTGAGCCCCATCGCCCACAGCGTCGAGGTGCGCGGCCCGCGGGCGTACATCTCGGCGGCGGCGCGGAGGGTCGCGGCTGGAATCCCGGTGATCTTGGCGACCTTCTCCGGGGTGTAGCCGGCCGCCGACTCCTTCACCTTCTCGAAGTCGTGGGTCCGCTGCTCGATGAACTGCCGGTCCACCAGGCCGGCGGCGATGACGTGGTTCAACATCCCGTTGTACAGCGCCACGTCGGTGCCGGGCAACATCTGGAGATGGATGTCCGCCAGCTCGGCCAGCTCGGTGCGGCGCACGTCGGCCACGATGAGCCGGGCGCCCTTGGAGACCGCGCGCTTGATCAGCGCCCCGAACACGGGGTGTGTCTCGGTGGTGTTCGCGCCGGAGATGAAGATGACGTCGCACGCCTCCTCGATCTCGCGCATGGAGCCCGAGGCCGCGGAGGTGGAGAGCGCGCGGCTCATCGCCGCGACCGAGCTCGAGTGGCAGAGACGGGTACAGTGGTCCACGTTGTTGGTGCCGAACCCGGCCCGGACCATCCGCATGAAGACATAGTTGTCCTCGTTGCTGCACTTGGCGGAGGAGAGGGCGGCGAGGGCGCGGGCGCCGAGGGTGTCCCGGATCCGCTTGAGCTCCTGCGCGGTGAGGCTGAGGGCCTCATCCCAGGTGGCCTCGCGGAAGGCGCTGTACCACCCCGGCGGCGTGGCCACGCGGTCGCGCACGTCGTCTTCGTCGCCGTTCCGGACGCCGGTGAGCGGGGGCTTGCCGATGCTACGGTAGGGCGGCCGGGGCTTCCGGCGAGTGCCCATCTCCTCGATCAGATGCCAGGGGCCCTCGCGGTGGCGGGGCCGCTCGCCGGTCCACACCCATTGCTCGCCGTCATGCATCCAGCCCTTGCGGATCAACGGCGTCATCAACCGGTCCCGGTGCATCGGGAAGTCGTAGCCGAACCGCCCCTTCACGCAGGTGGAGCCCTGGTTCGGGGTGGTCTCCTCGATGCCGGGGGAGGTCACCCGCATGATCTCGTTGCCCTTCACCTGCAGATCGATCTGGCAGCCCACGCCGCAATAGGGGCAGACCGAGCGGGCGACCTTGTCCGGCGTGCGCACCGTCTCGGAGCCGAAGCGCTGCTTGGGGATGAACTCGAAGATGGCGCCCGTGGGGCAGACCCGAACGCACTCGCCGCACCAGGTGCAGCCGGCGTGATCGGGATCGCCGTCGCCGCCGACGATGATCTGGGCGTGCTCACCTCGCATGCCGACGTCGAGCACCCCGACCTCCTGAATGTCCTCGCACGCCCGCACGCAGCGGGTGCACAGGATACAGGTGCTCATGTCGTGCTGGATCATCACATCGCCGGGACGCTCGTCGCCGGTGCGGAGCGGAAGCTCGTGGTGGTCGCGAACGGGGACGTCGTACTGGGTGACGTAGCGCTCGAACTCGTTGCGGGGCCGGGCGCGTCCCCCGTTCTGCAGGTGCTCGCCGGGGTAGCGCTCCAGCAGGAATCCCAGCACCGACCGGCGATTGTCGACGGCGGGCTGGGACTCGGTCTCCACCACCATCCCCTCGGCGGCCGGCGTGGCGCAGGCCGGGAGCAGCTTTCCCTGACCTTGGACCGACACCAGACAGATCCGGCAATTCCCGACGATGGGGAGCTTGGGATACCAGCAGAGGGTCGGGATTTCGATGCCCGATGCGCGGGCCGCCTCGAGGATGGTGGCCCCGGGCTCGAAAGCGATGTCCTTGCCGTTGATCGTGATCTTGGCCATTGCGCACCGGTGCGGGCGGAAGTGAGCTATTTACGTGAGTCTAGACCCCCCGGAAGGGCCGAGCAAGGGCGGGAAATCCGGGATGACGGAAGCGCCTCCGGCCCGTAAGCCGGAGGCGCTCGAGGAGGCCGAAGCGGAAGCGATTACGCGGCGTGCTCGGTGGGGACCCTCTGGTGCCAGTGGTCCGCCGAGGTTTCTTCGTCGGCGGCCCAGAGATAGGCCCAGAAACGCACCGGCTTGCGGGACGGCCCGCCATTCTTGATGACGATGCCGAGCGGGGTCGCGGAGGCGGCGGCGGAAGTGCTCACGGTACGATCCTCACTGCACGAGGGAGCCACGACTGCACCTCGCCGGTCGGTAGGCACGCCCCATGCCCCCGCTCGCCTGTCTTCTAAGTTATTGAGTGAGTAATGCTTACAGATGCGTACCGGAGCCCAGGCGAGTGTCAGATAGACGCGGCCAGCGGCGGCGCCGCCGCGTCCGGGGGACACGTGGGCTTGCCCAGCAGCAGTCCCTCGGGTTTGCGCGGATGAGCGGAGCGCTTCCGGCGAAGCGGCTCCTCCTCGAGGTTCCAGCCATCGTACATCCCGCGGATCGCGTCGGGCGACAGCGCCCGGCTGCCGCCGAGGATGACGTGCACTCCACCGGGTCGGCTGCGACGCTGGAGGTCGGCGATCAGCGCGATGCGCACCTGAGGCTTGCAGCTGGCGAGGGTATTGGGATCCAGCACCACGATGTCCACCTGCTCCAGGGTGTCGAGAAAACACGGTAGACAAGGTCCGACCGGGGCGACGTACCCATCGAACAGGCTCGCGAGGGCCTCGGCCGCCATCCGCGATTCCACCCGCTCGACGCACCCCACGTCGGCGGCGACGAAGGTGACCTCCGCGTCGTGTGCCGCGAGCAGGTAGGTCGCTGGCTCCGCTCCGGGGCCCACCACCACGGCGACGTCGTGAGGCTCGATCCGCGGCAGCAGGCGTGCGAGCGCGCAGCCCCCGTCGAGTCCCCAGTGAACCGGCGTGCGCTGCGCCTCCCGCAGCTTGCGGAACTGCTCCCTCCAGCGCCGGTACGGCCTCAACGCGAGCCGCTTCATGATGAGCCGATCCACGGTTTCCAGCATCAGCACTTCGGTCAGCACGAACTGGCCTTCGGTCGTCGCTTGAAGTTCGGAGGCCGCCTCGTCGCCAAGACGCATCAACTCTTCGCGGCCGATCGAGTTCTTGAAGCCTTCGATGCGCTGGAGGATGTACTCCTGATAGTGCTGTTTCTCGGAATAGGGGGAACGGCGGCGCCGCTGAGAGCCGCGAACTTCGGTGGCGCTCAGCATGCGAACCTGCTCGGCGGAAGGCCGCGCGCGCGCGAGCGGCCGGTCACGAGGGTCACTACGAACTTTGGGGAATGGGCTTCGGACGAACAGCGGTCCCACGAAGACCGCTGTCAATGACGATGGTGCAAATTCATACATCACCCCATCCCGGTCAAGCGGCGAGCTACTCCGCCTCGAGCAGGGCGCCCTTGAGATAGCCGGTTTCCGGCACCGTCAGGACCTCCGGATGGTCCTCGCCGGCGCCGAGGATGCGGCGCACACGGATGCGGCGGCCGCTGTCGCCCGCCGCCATCATCAGCATGTCCAGAAAGTCGGGGAGCCGCACGTGGAAGGAGCAGGAGGCCGTGAGGAGCCTGCCCCCGGGAGCGAGGCAGCGCATCGCGCGCAGGTTGATCTCGCGGTAGCCGCGGAGCGCATCCGGAACGGCGGCACGGCTCTTGGCGAAGGCGGGTGGGTCGAGCACGATCGTATCGAACCGCTCGTGGGCTCTGGCCATCGCCCGAAGCTCCTCGAAGGCATCCGCTTCGCGCCATTCGATGTTCTCCAGCCGGTTGAGCGCCGCGTTGGCTCGGGCCCGCTCGAGTGCGTCAGGACTGGAGTCCAGGCCGATCACCGCGGCCGCTCGGCCGGCCAGGTGGAGCGCGAAGGAGCCATGATAGGCGAAGCAGTCGAGCGCGCGACCACCGACCCGCGTCGCCGACCCGGCCAGGATGCGGTTCGGGCGCTGGTCGAGAAAGGCACCGGTCTTCTGGCCATCCCACGGCGCCGCAAGGTAGCGGACGCCGCCTTCGCGCACCTCGATCTGTCGTGGGACCGAGCCGTAGACCTCCTCGATGTCCTCAGAGAGCCGCTCGCGTCTGCGGGCGGGGGCATCGTGTCGGAGGAGAATGCCCTCGGGCTGGAACAGGGTGACGAGCGCATCCAGGATCTGCCGGCGCATCGTCTCCAGTCCCGCGGAGAGAATCTGGGCGACGATCCAGCGGTCGTAGCGGTCAACCACGAGCGCCGGGAGCGCGTCCCCTTCGCCGTGGACCACGCGCCAGGCGGTGGCATCGATGCCGACGCGGCGCTCGGCCGCGCCGGCGAGCCGCTCCCGCCACCAGGCCGGGTCCACCTCGCGCTCCGTCCGTTCCAGCAGCCGCAGCCGGATCTCCGAGGCCGGCGACAGGAGCCCCTGTCCGATGAAGCGACCCCGCGGATCCTCCACCCGCACGAGCCCGGGCTCCGGGGGATGATGCTCCACGTCGCTGCGGTAGATCCATGGGTGTCCGCGTACCCATCGCTCGGCGCCGCGCGCCGTGACCCGCGCGACGGTCATGCGCGGTCGGGACGGAGGACCGTGGCTCCCCGGAGATAGCAGTGCTTGATTTCGCCGCGCGTACGGCGGGTATAGGCATGGACCAGCAGGCGGATACAGCGGGGCAGGGAACCGGGCACCGGAATCTCGGTGGCGTGGAGCAGCGCCACGATGTTCCACCCGAACTCTTCCGCCGCGCGGGCCGGGAAGGCGGCGTCCAGGTCGCGGGTGACGGTGAAGAGCGCGCTCACGATGTCGTCGGGCTCGAGGTCGTTGGCCTCGATCAGCGCGCGCAGCAGCTCGTCCGTCGCCGCCAGGATCTCGCCCGCGTTGTTCCGCTCGACCGTGGTGGCGCCGCGAATGCCCTGCATCCGGGGGGCGGGAAGCGTCATGGCAGATAATGTAGCGGCGGTGGTTCGGCTGATGCTCGTCACCGATGACCGCCTGGTTGCGGGACGCGACCTCGTCGCGCTCGCCGTGGCGGCGGAGCGCGGCGGGGTGACGTCGGTGCAGCTGCGACTCAAGCGCGCGTCCGCCCGCGAGCTGGTGGCGGCCGCGCGGGCGCTGGTCGCCGCGCTGCGGGTGCCGGTCCTGGTGAACGACCGACCCGACGTCGCGCTGGCAGCGGGTGCGGCCGGAGTCCATCTGGGGCCGGACGACCTGCCGGTCGAGCTGGTGCGAAGAGTGGTGCCGCCCGGGTTCATCATCGGCGCCTCCGCGGGCACGCCCGACGAGGCGGCGGCGGCGGCGGGGGCCGACTACTGGGGCGTGGGTCCCTGGCGAGCAACGGGGACCAAGGCCGACGCGGGGGCGGAGATCGGGGCCGAGGGGTTCCGTCGCATGGTACAGCGCTCGGGGGGGAAGCCCTGCATCGCGATCGGCGGGGTGCGCTCGGAGGATGTGGGCCCGGTCCTCGCGGCGGGCGGTTCGGGGGTGGCGGTGGTATCGGGGATCCTGGGGGAGGAGGATGTGGCGGCGGCGGCGCGGCGGTACGCTCAGCCGTAAGCCGGCGCTACTTCCCCTTCCGCACCTGGGCAATCGCCCGCAGGTGCTCGTCGTAGGTCTTCGAGAACAGATGCCGGCCGTCAGGGCCGGCGACGAAGTAGAGGTACGGCACCTTGGCTGGATAGAGCGACGCCTCGATGCTCCGCAGGCTCGGCGAGTTCACCGGTCCGGGTGGCAGTCCCGGGTGCAGGTAGGTGTTGTAGGGAGACCGGAACTGGTAGTCCTTGGTGAACAGCCGCGGCTTCCGCTTCCCGGTGGCGAGGAAGATGGCGTACTGAATGGTGGGGTCCGCCTGCAGCGCCATGCCGATCCGAAGCCGGTTGTGGTAGACCCCCGCGATGGTCTCCCGCTCGTCGTCCGCGCGCGCTTCGCCCTCCACGATCGAGGCGAACGTCACCGCCTGGGCTCGAGACCAGCGGAGCGCGTCGAGCCGCGCGTCCCACTCCGGCTTCCATGCCGAGAGGAAGCCCTGCGCCATCACCCGGACCAGCTCCGGAGCCGTAGTGCCGTAGCGCAATGAGTAGGTCTCAGGCCGCAGGAAGCCCTCGAACGACTTCGCGGGAAACCCGAGGACGGCCGATGCGGCAGCGCTGTCCTTCGCGGCGGCGATCACCGAGTCGGTGGGGATCCCGAGCCTTTCCTGAGCGAGCGCGGCCACCTCGGGGATCGTGAGCCCCTCCGGCACGGTGAACCTGGATGCGACCTCACTTCCCGAGGCCAGGATGTTCAGCACCTTCCACGCCGAGACTCCGGGCTCGAATTCGTAGACCCCGGCGCGCACGGAACGGTCGGCGCGCCGGACCCGGGCCAGCAGCTTGAACCAGACCCGGTTGCTCACCACCCCGTGGGCGACCAGCGAGTCGGTC
>JBKPDQ010000031.1:0-9914 GCA_046728015.1 Actinomycetota bacterium | reverse complement strand
CGCGGTGAGAGCAAAGGAGCTCCTCGGCGCCTGCTTCGTGGTATTCGCCGCGCTCCTGGTGTGGCCGCTCCTCGGGATCCCCAACCGGCCCGCCCTCGTGGCGGGTGTGCCTGCCCTGGTCCTCTACCTGTTCGTCGTCTGGGCCGCCATGGTGGTCGTGCTGTGGTGGGTGGCGCGCTCCTCTGCGGGGGATGACCCGCCGTGAGCTCCACACCGCTCGCGGCTATCCTCATCGGGTACCTCGTCTTCCTCTTCCTAGTCGCCGCCGTGGCCGAGCGCTTTGGGCGGCGACTCTCGAGCCCGCGGCTCCAGACATTGACGTACGTGCTCGCCGTGTCGGTCTACTGCACCGCCTGGACCTTCTACGGCAGTGTCGGCCTGGCCGCCAATCGCGGGCTGGAATTCCTCACCATCTACCTCGGCCCGGCTCTGGTGGCGCTCTGGTGGCCGACCGTGTTGCGCAAGCTCGTGCGGGTGGCCAAAGAGCAGCGAATCACCACGATCTCCGACTTCATCGCCAGCCGGTACGGGAAGTCGGCGTCCCTCGGGACGCTGGTGGCGGCGCTGGTGGTCTGCGGGATGATTCCCTACATCGCGCTCCAGCTCAAGGCCGTCTCGGTGTCGTTCGCCATGATGATCGGCGGCGACTCCGTCCTCTCCGGCTTCGACCCCGCTCTCCTGGTGGCGGCCATGCTGGCCCTCTTCGGTATCCTCTTCGGTGCGCGCAACCTCGACTTCACCCGGAGGCAGACCGGGTTGATGTCCGCGGTGGCAGTGGAGTCGATCGTGAAGCTGGTGGCGTTCCTGCTCGTGGGGGGGGTCGTCACCTGGGGGCTCTTCGGGGGCTTCGCCGACATCTTCTCTCGCATTATCGACCATCCGGAATGGTCGAGCCTGCTCACCTTGGGGACACCGCCCTCGGCCTCGTACGCGCGCTGGACGGCCATGCTTCTGGTGTCAATGCTGGCGGTGATGTTGCTGCCCCGCCAGTTCCACGTGCTCGTGGTTCAGAACCCGCGGGAGCGGGACGTGGCCACCGCGGCGTGGGCGTTTCCGCTCTATCTGCTCGCGATCAATATCTTCGTGCTGCCCATCGCGTTCGCCGGACTCCTGAAGTTTCCCGGGCAGGCCGCGACGGCGGACAGCTTTATCCTGGCCCTGCCTCTGGCCGCCGATGCGCCGGCGGTCGCGGTGGCCGTTTTTCTCGGCGGCTTCTCCGCGGCCACGGCCATGATCGTGGTCGATTCCCTCGCCCTGTCGAAGATGATCTCGAACGACATCATCCTGCCGGTCATCCTGCGGCGGGGGCAGTTTGCCGAAGTCTACTGGGCCAGCCTGGCCTCGACCCGTCTGGGCATCCTTGTGGTCGTCGTGCTCGGCTACTTCTGGGCGCGGATCGAGGCCGGGCACCTTTTGCTGGTGGAGATGGGCCTGCTCTCCTTCATTGCCGTGGCCCAGTGCGCCCCCGCGGTCTTTCTTGGACTCTACTGGCGCCGAGGGACCCGGGTGGGCGCCTTGGCGGGGATCTCCGTGGGCTTCGCGCTCTGGTGTTACACCCTCATCATTCCCGCCCTCATGAAGGAGGGCGTCCTGTCGTCGGGGTGGCTCGGCGAGGGCCCGTTCGGTCTCAGCTGGCTCCGGCCCACCGCCCTCTTCGGACTCACCGGCCTTGACGGGATCAGTCACGGTGTCTTCTGGTCGCTGTTCGCGAATGTCTCGGTCTACCTGCTGGCATCAGCGCTCACCCGCCAGGATGCAGAGGAGCGCAGCCAGGCGGCCGCCTTCGTGGGCCTGGTCGAAGCCGAACCGCTGCGCGTCGCGCCGCTGTCGATCTCGGAGATCGAGCGGCTCATCCACCTCTACGTACCCCACGACGAGGCCGAAGCCACCTTGCGCGAGCTGCTGGCTGGGAAAGCGCCTCACGAGCTGACCCTGCCCGATCTGCTCGATCTACGCATCCGGCTCGAACGCGTCCTGGCTGCCTCCCTGGGCGGCGCGGCCGCCCACTACATCATCGAGGATCGCTTCACCATCTCGAAGGGCGAAGCCCGCGAGCTCGTGGAATCCTTCCAGACCATGCAGCGTTCGCTCAAGACGAGCGAGCACCTGCTGGCGTCGGTGGTGCAGAGCGTAGAGGACTGCATCTTCACCACCGACACTGACGGCCGGCTGGTCACCATCAATCCGGCCGGCCAAGGACTGCTCGGTCTGTCGGCGGTCGAAGCGTCCGGACTGACCTATCTGGATGTTCTGGACCCCGCGGAGCGCCGGCGCGTCGGTGCCGCCATCCAGCGCGCCTTGGTCGAGCGGCGCTCCTGGCGCGGCACGCTGACCGGGTTCACCCGCGCCGGTCACCGTTTCCCCGCGCATCTGTCCATCGCCTGTGTCTTCGACACTCAGCGCGAAGTCATGGGCACGGTCGGCGTCCTCCGCGATCTCACCGAGCAGGTCGCCACCCAGCAGCGCATGATCCAGCGGGAGAAACTGGCGTCACTCGGTGAGATGGCGGCAGGGGTGGCCCACGAGATCCGCAATCCTCTCGGGGGCATCAAGATGGCTACCTCGCTGCTCACCTCGGGCGCCGTCGACGGCGAGGCGATCTCGCGTGAGATGGCCCACACCATTCTGTCGGGGATCGCCGAGATCGACGCGATTATCTCCGACCTCCTGGACTACGCGCGCGACACGCGGCTGGACCGCCAGGAATATCCGCTGGGGAGCATCCTGACTTCGGTGGTCGAGGCCACCAGGGCAGAGGGGAGCGGAGGAGGCGTGGAACTGATCACCCGCGGCTTTGATCGCGACCTGGCCGCACTCGTGGATGGGCAGCGCCTTCGGCAAGCCATTACAAATGTCGTGCGCAATGCCTTGGAGGCCGTCGAGCGGCGTCCCGGGCCCAAAGTCGAGGTGTGCCTCTATCCTCGGGGCGCCGCCGCAGTGGTGGAGGTGGCCGACAATGGCAGCGGGATCGCCCCGGAGCACCGTGAGAAGCTCTTCCTGCCGTTTTTCACGACTAAGCCCACCGGCACCGGGCTCGGGATGGCCATCGTGAAGAAGATCATGGATTTGCATGGGGGGGAGATCGAGATCGACAGCGCTCCCGGGCGAGGAACAACGGTCCGACTCGTGATTCCCCAGGCCAGCCTGGCGGAGCCGATCCGGCTAGGTTAGGGGGCATGTCGGAGAATCGAAGAGGGCCCGGTATCGCGAAGGCGCGTGTCGCCCCTCCGCGCAACTGGGGAGGTTCGGTGTAGCACCTCGCGCAAACGGGGAGGTTGGGGGGTAGCACCTCGCGCAAACGGGGAGGTCTGGAGGGGGCCCAGGCCCCCTCCAGTCAAAGGAGGTCGTCATGAAGCGCCGTGTGATGATCGTCGAGGACGACGAGATTTTCCTGCGCCCGCTTCGGCGCACCCTGGAGGTGGCGGGCTTTGAGGTGCTCGCCCTGTCGAGCGGCGAGGATGCCGTCGACGCGCTGAAGCGCGAGGACGTCGACGTCGTGATGACCGACAAGCGGCTCCCCGGGATGGACGGCGTGGAGCTGGTTCGGCGGATCAAGACCGATCATCCCGATGTGGCGGTGGTCATGATGACGGCCTACGGCACCATTGAGTCCGCGGTGGAGGCCATGCGGCTGGGCGCCGCCAACTACCTCGTGAAGCCCTTCGACACGGCGGAACTGCTCATCGTCCTCCGTCACGCCATCGAGTTCCACGAGTTGCGCGCGGCCAGCCGGGCCACCCTCAGGCGCAACCAAGAGCGCTTCACGCTCAAGAACGCCCTGGCCCAGAGCGCGGCCATGCGCGAGGTCTTCGAGGTCCTCCGCTCGGTGGCGGATCTCGACACGACCCTGCTCATCCACGGGGAGACGGGGGTGGGCAAGGAACTGCTGGCGCGATCGGTCCACTTCTCGGGCGCGCGCCGGGACAAGCCCTTCGTGCCCGTCAACTGCGCAGCCATCCCCACCGACCTGTTCGAATCCGAACTGTTCGGCTTTCGCAAGGGCGCCTTCACGGGCGCTGCCGAGACCCGGCGGGGCCTTCTGCAGAGCGCCAGTGGGGGCACCCTGCTCCTCGACGAGATCGGGGAGATGCCCCTCGGGCTGCAGTCGAAGCTCCTGCGCGTCATCGAGGACAAATGCGTCACGCCGATTGGTTCGGATCGGGCGGTGGAGATCGATGTCCGCTTCATCGCCACCACCAACAAGGACCTACGCGCCGAGGTCGAGCGGAACGCCTTCCGGCCCGACCTCTTCTACCGTCTGAGCGTGATGCCCATCAGGGTGCCGCCGCTCCGGGAGCGCGAAGGAGACGTGCCCCTTCTGGCGCGCCACTTCCTCAAGGAAAGCGCCCGTCGCTCGAAGAAGTCGGTGCGAGATATCGCTCCTGAGGCGATGCAGGCTCTCTGCCGTTATGGCTGGCCGGGCAACGTCCGCGAACTGGAAAACGTCATCGAGCGCGGTGTGATCCTGGCCCGCGTGGACACGATCGTAGAAGTCGAGCGCTTCCTCGGACCGGAGAGCGGCCGCCCCGGAGTGGACCTCTCGCTATCCTTCCGCGACGCCAAGGCGCGCGTGGTGGAGGAATTCGAGCGCGCCTATATCGGCGGGGTGCTCGAGGCCAGCGGCGGCAAGCTGACCGCCGCCGCCAAGCATGCGGATATGGACCCGAAGAACTTCTCCGAGAAGCTCGTGCGCTATGGCATGCGCAAGGCGGTTTCGCCTGACAGCGGAGAATCTGGCGCTGGCCCGCAGCGCGATGCGTCACGGTAGCGATACCAAAGCCGTTTGGTTCCAGTACCAATAACGTCGTTCGCGTCCGCTTCCCAGCGCCTGATATTTCCAGCAGTTGGCACCTCTCGATGCCGGCACGTTACCTGCATTGCGCGTGGCGGATGGCAAGGCGTCGGCGAGCACCGCTACGGGAACGAACAACGCGGTTCAGGCCTGAAGGGGGACCTATGGCCGACCTGACAGAGCGGCAGAAGCAGGAGTACTGGCGGTACAACGCGTGGCTCACTACCGTACTGCTGGCCATCTGGTTCGTGGTGACGTACGTCATCTCCGGGGTGATGGCCTCGTGGCTGAACAACTATAGCTTCCTCGGCTTTCCGCTCGGCTACTACATGGCGGCTCAGGGCTCGCTGGCCATCTTCGTCGTCGAGATCGCCGTCTACGCCTACTTGATGAACCGAAAGGATCTCGAGTACGGCATCCGCGAGGAGGGCTAGCCCGCCATGATGAGCCTGGACAAGATCTTCGGCCTCTACACGATCTGCTTCCTCGGCGTCACCGTCCTCATCGGCATCGGGGAATGGATCGGGATCTTCAGCAACCAGATGATCGGCTGGATCTTTATGGCATTGTCGCTGGCGATCTACGTGGTCATCGGCGTCCTCACTCGGACCTCGAACCCCGACCAGTACTACGTCGCCGGCCGGGGCGTGCCCTCCGTCTACAACGGCATGGCCACGGGGTCGGACTGGATGTCGGCCGCGTCATTCATCTCGATGGCCGGACTCATCTCGGCTCTGGGGTTCTTTGGTCTCGGGTACGTCATGGGATGGACCGGCGGCTATCTGCTGCTGGCCGTGCTGCTGGGGCCGTACCTCCGACAGTTCGGGGCCTACACCATTCCGGATTTCCTCGGCGCTCGGTATGGCGGGAACACGGCACGGGTCGTCGGCGTGGTCGGCGCCATCATCTGCTCGTTCACCTACCTCACCGCGCAGGTCACAGGGGTGGGGCTCATCGTGGCCCGCTTCATCGGCATTGACTACAACATCGGCGTCTTCGTCGGCCTCGTCGGCGTCCTCTTCTGTTCGGTGCTCGGCGGCATGAAGTCGGTCACCTGGACCCAGGTGGCGCAGTACATCATCCTGATCATCTCTTACCTGGTGCCGGTCGTGTACCTGTCCTGGACGCTGTTCACCCTCCCCATTCCCGAACTGACCTATGGCCAGCTCCTCCAGGAGAACAACGCGACGGAGATTCGGCTCACCGCCGACCCGAAGGAGAAAGAGACGCGGGCCCTCTGGAAGAAGGACGCGGACGAGATCGCCACGAAGATCAAGGCCGGCGGACTGCCCGAGGCCGAGGTCGAGAAGCTACAGGCCCAGCAGCGGACGGCGCTCGCCCAGGCTCGCCCGCTTGCCTCGAGCGACACGGCGCGCTTCGGCAACACCCTCACCGTTCCTACCGGCACTGGCATGTGGAACTTCCTGGCCCTGACGTTCTGCCTGATGGTTGGCACCGCCGGGCTCCCGCACATCCTGACCCGGTACTACACGACGCCATCGGTGAAGGAGGCTCGCACCTCGGTGGCCTGGTCGCTCTTCTTCATCTTCCTCCTCTACTTCACGGCTCCCGCCTACGCAGCGTTTGCTCGCTTCGCCGTGTTCACCAAGCTCGTGGGGGCAAAGATCAGCGACTTGCCGGGCTGGGTGAAGTTCTGGCAACCGGCGGGGCTCTTCACAGTGGTCGACAAGAACGGCGACGGCATCGTCCAGTGGGCCGACTTCGTCGTGCGGTCAACCGACTTCGTGGTGCTGTCGATGCCCGAGGTGGCGGGGTTGCCGTTCGTCATCACCGGCCTCGTGATGGCGGGAGGGCTGGCGGCCGCGCTGTCCACGGCTGACGGCCTGCTGCTGACGATCGCCAACGCCATCTCGCATGACCTCTACTACAACGTCATTGATCCGAGCGCTTCGCTGGTCAAGCGGCTCACCATCACCAAGGTGCTGCTCGTGATCACGGCGATCATCTCGGCCTACACGGCGACGTTCCGGTTTGCCGTCATCGCCGAGCTGGTGGCATGGGCCTTCAGCCTGGCCGGCGCCTCGTTCTTCCCGGCGCTGGTCATGGGAATCTGGTGGAAGCGTGCCAACAAACAGGGTGCAGTGTGGGGAATGATCGCTGGCCTCGCGGTGACGACGTACTATCTGATCGGCAGCCGCTTCTATGGCGTCTCCTGGTTCGGCACGCAGACGATCGCCTCGGCGATCTTCGGGCTGCCCATCGGGTTCCTCGTCATATGGATCGTTTCGCTCCTCACGGCCCCGCCGCCGCAGGAGGTACAGGATCTCGTGGCCAGCGTGCGTTACCCGAGGTCCGGGCAGGCGGTCACGGGTGACCCACTCGGTCGGGACCTCAAGGAAGTACCGGTCCATTAGGCCAAGGCTTCGAACCGCGGGCGGGGGCCCGGTGCCTCCGCCCGAAGCCATCGTTGCCGAATGGATGAGCCCTGGGTCCGGCTGCTGCTTCTCCTCAACGTCGTGGTACCGCTGCTCCTCTTCATGGCGTGGGTGTACTTGCTGCTCCACATCATCGTCGCGCGTGTGATCGGGCGTGCCGACAGCCCGGTGCTGTGGTTCTTCGCTGTCGTCACGGGCCCACTCACGCGCCCCATCCGCTCAGTCCTGCCGTCCGGGACCCCCGAGCCCCGCGTGCGGACGATCTCCCTCGCCGTCTACATGCTCCTCTGGATCGTGGCCCGCGCCGTGCTGCACCAAGTCGCGGGTGGACGCGCTGGCTGAGGCGCCGTGCTGGCCCTGGCGGCCGCCAACACGGTGGGCGTCGTCCTGTTCGGCGTGCTGTACGCGGTGGCCGGTGCCAATCTCATGCCCCAGCCGGTGTTCCTCGCGTGTTTGCTGGTCCTGCTCATTCTGGTGACCACCATGTGGGTGCGGACGGAAGCCCGGCACCGGCGACTCGAGCTCCTGAGCCGGGCGGGACGGGCCGCCGGCGGGCTGGTGCTCGTGATCCTCGCGATCCCGATCCTCGTCCTCATGCCCTTGTTCTGGCTCGACACCCAGCTCCCGCCGAAGGCCGGCCTCCGGCCCCTGCTTGCTCCGATCATGACCCTGACGCTGCTCTCGCTGGTGCTCACGGCGCTGACGAATGTGCTCGGCTCGGTGGCGATCGTCGCCCGCGCCGTCTTCGGCAAGCGCGACGCCCGACCGTGAATCCATCGCCACCGTGGGCTTCAGCTAGACTATGGGAGAGACCGAAGCGTCGTCCGGCGCAACGCCGCCTTCTCGGAAGGAGGATGCGATGGCCAAGGTCGGCAGATTCGTGGTTGATCCCAAGGCGGGCGCGTACTGCCAGCTCACCCTCGACAGTGGCGAGAAGCTGATCGTCAACCACGACAAGGGCGGCTTCAAGGGCGGCCACCTCACGATTGAGAAGACCAAGTGGTGGGGTGCGGGGGAGAGGGTCGTCGCCTGTGATCTCGACAGCGTGGCTGGCAAGGCGGCGATGGCGAGGCTGACCGAGGGCGTGGCCGAGGGCAGGGCCGATGCGACCCCACTGGGGGCCTTCGTCAACTACGTCAAGGACTGCAAGTCCTCGGACGACGTCAAGGCGAAGTGCGCGGCGCTGCTTGGGGGTCACTGAGAGCAGGCCGCGGGCTTCGGTGTGAGCGAGCGCGCGTCGTGGACCGGCGAGCGGTCGCTCTTCCTGCACCGGGTGGGAAACCTCCTGGAGCGGTCGCCCGTGACGTGTGGGGTCCAGATGTCCGTCCAGGAGATTGCCCGGCTCCTGTCGCGTCAGCATGTCGGCTCCGTGATCGTGGTCGACGACGACGAGAGCCCGCTCGGGATCGTCACCGACCGCGACCTGCGGCGCAAGGTGGTGGCCGAGGCGCGCGATCCCGTCATCACCCATGCGGCCGACATCATGTCTTCACCGCTGGCGACGATCTCACCCGCGGCCTTCGCCTTCGAGGCGATTCTCGAGATGACCCGCCGGGACATCAGGCATCTGGTGGTCATGGAAGACGGGCGGCTCGTGGGTGTCGTCTCGATGTACGACTTCGTCCTGGCCCAGAGCCTCCATCCCGTGCTGCTCGCCCGAGAAATCACTCGGGCCGCTTCGTTGGAGGCCCTCGCCGCGCTGGGCGCACGGATCACCGATCTCACCCGCCAGCTCGTCGATCAAGGGGGGACGGCGTACGACATCGGGCAGCTCATCTCCGAGCTCAATGACCGCGTCGTCGTCCGCGTGCTCGGCTTGGCGGCCGGCACCCTCGAGGAGTCCGGTGAGGATGCCCCGCCCGTGGCCTATTGCTGGTTGAGCTTCGGCAGCGAGGCCAGACGCGAGCAGACGCTTCGGACCGATCAGGACAACGGCCTGGTCTACGCCGATCCGCCACCGCATCTCCGCGAGCGCGCCGCCGCATACTACGCGCGTCTGGCCCAGGACGCCATCCGCGGGCTCATGACCCTTGGCTATCCGCCGTGCCCAGCCGGCGCCATGGCCTCGAACCCGCAGTGGTGCCAGCCGCTCTCGGTGTGGACCGCATACCTCCAGCGCTGGATGCACGAGATTTCTCGGCACCACGTCCTGGCCGCCTGCATCTACTTCGACCTCCGCCCGGTGGGCGGCGCCAGCGATCTCGTCGCCCCGCTCATCCAGCTGATCCGTGCGGAGGCGCCGACCCGCAGGGTGTTCCTGGAGCTCCTCGCCGTCGACGTCGTGTCCCGGCGGGTGCCGCGCACGATGTTTGGCAACGTCGCCGTCCATCGGAGCGGCCCCCAGCGCGGGCGGGTGGACATCAAGGGGGCGGGGGCCCTTCAGCTGGTAGGAACGGGCCGTCTGCACACGCTCGAGCTGGGGTTGCCCGAGACGAACACTGTCGATCGCTTCCGGGCGGCCGGTCAACACGGGGTCTACTCAGAGGCCGAGACGCGCGAGATCACCGACACCTGCCAGCACCTGATGCGCCTCCGCCTTCTGCACCAGCTGGAGCAGATCGAGGCCAGCGAGACGCCCGACAACTTCATCGATCCCGATCGCCTGTCGCACACCGATCGGCTGCTGTTGCGGGAAGCGCTGAAGACGGTCGGCTGGGTGCAGCAGCGCATCCGCTATCGCTTTGCCACGGATTTTGTGCCCCACCTCACGGGGCTGGGGCTCACCG
>JBKPDQ010000030.1:0-10583 GCA_046728015.1 Actinomycetota bacterium | reverse complement strand
GTGCTCGGCTACATCGACAGCGGCGCCGCCCGGCGGGGCGCGGGTGCCCCGCCCCCGGCCGCGCCGTCACCTGAGCCGGTGGCCCCCACCGCGCCGCAGCCCCGCGCCCCGGCCCCCTCACCCACGGTCGAGCCCTGGGAGGGCGACCGGGTGGAGCCCTGGAGCCGGATCCGCAAGCTCACCGCCGAGCACATGGTGATGTCGCGGCGGGTGTCACCCCATGTGAACACGATCTTCGAGATCGACTACACCCGGGTGGCCCAGCTCCGCGCGCGGAAGAAGCAGGAGTACGCGGATCGGGGCGTGAACCTGACATTCCTCGCCTTCATCGCGAAGGCCGCCGCCGACGCGCTGCGACGGCATCCGACGGTGAACGCGGGCGTCTCCGGCGAGAGCACCATTCTCCGCCGGGACATCAATCTCGGGATCGCGGTGGCGCTCGATTGGGGCCTGATCGTGCCGGTGATCCGCCACGCCGACGAGCTCTCGCTGCTCGGCCTCGCCCGCGCGATCAATGACCTGGGCGAGCGCGCCCGGAGCAAGAAGTTGAGCCCGGACGAGGTGCAGAAGGGCACCTTCACCATCACCAACCCCGGCGTGTTCGGCTCGGTCATCGGGACGCCGATCATCAACCAGCCGCAAGTCGCGATCCTCTGCGTCGGCGCCATCGAAAAGCAGCCGGCCGTCATCACGGTGGACGGGAGCGACACCATCGCGATCCGCACCAGGGGCATGCTCTCCCTCGCGTTCGACCACCGAATCGTGGACGGCGCGGACGCCGACCGCTTCATGGCCGACGTAAAGAAGACGCTGCAGGAGTTCCCCGAGGCGGCGATCTAGGATGGCGCGCGCTCTCTCCGTGTCACGCGTGAGGGTGCGGGCCGGGGCGGAAGCGGAGTACCTTGCGTCGGTGCGCGAGCTCGCGCGCCTGGCCGAAGCGCGCGGGTGGCACCTGTGGGTGTTCCGTCACCCGGACCAACCCGGCGCGTTCCTCGAGTTCAGCGAGAGCCGGAGCCGCGAGACCCACCCCGCCGTGGCCGAGCGGCCGGCGGACGAGCAGGCGCTGCAGGCGAGGATCCGCGCCGTGGCGGAGTACGAGACCGGTACGCGGGAGCTGTGGGAGGAGGTCAGGTAATGCCCAGAAGGATCATCGAGGTGGACGGGGAGCAGTGGCAGGTCGCCGTGAGCGGCCGCTTCACCCAGTACAACAAGGACGAATTCGGGCTCGTGTTCACCCGGGGCACCGGATCCGATCGCGAGCAGCGCGTCGTGCGCTACTCGCCGCTCGGCGCCAAGAGCCGGGAGCTGTCGCTGGCGGAGATGAGCGACCGCCAGCTGGCCGAGCTGCTGGCCGTGTCGCAGCCCGCCTGGACCGCACCCGAGCTGGGTTACCGCCGCTGACGGCCTCCGGTCAGGCACCGCCTGCCGGCCAGGCCATCGATCTCCACGTCCACTCGAGCGCCTCGGACGGGAGCCTGGCGCCGGAGGCGGTGGTGTCGCGGGCCCGGGCCGCGGGGCTGGCGGCCATCGCGCTCACCGATCACGATACCGTCGCGGGCGTGCCCGCGGCCGTCGCGGCGGGTGAGGGCTTCGGCGTTCGCGTGGTCGCCGGCTGCGAGTTCTCCACCGCGGCGCCCTGGGGCGAGATGCACGTCCTGGGGTACTTCCTCCCCACCGACAGCCCCCGGCTCGAGGCCTTTCTCGAGCGCCGACGCGAGGATCGCATGCGGCGCGGCCGTGCCATGGTGGAGCGGCTGCGCGGCATGGGCGTGACCCTCGACTTCGACGACGTGCTCCGCCAGGCGCGAGGCGGAGCGGTCGGCCGGCCGCACGTGGCCCGGGCCATCGTGCTGAGCGGGGGCGCGGTCGGGATCTCGGAGGCCTTCGATCGCTACATCGGGCGCGGCCGGCCGGCGTTTGTCGAGAAAGTGCTCCCGACCTTCGTCGAGGTCGCCGACGTCGTGCATGCGGTGCGGGGCATCGTCTCGGTGGCGCATCTCAAGGACCGCGGAACCCGATCCTTCCTCGATCGGCTCAAGGGGCAGGGGCTCGATGCGGTAGAGACCCGCCACCCCAGCCACGACCCCGACACCCGCGCCCGGCTCACCGATATCGCGCTTGCCCTCGGCCTACTCCGCACCGGCGGCAGCGACTGGCATGGCGATCCCGAGCCGGGCGAGAGCCACGGCACGATCGGCTGCCAGGAGGTGCCCCTGGAGTGGCTCGAGCGACTCGACCAGCACCGCCTCTGCGAGGTTCCATGAGCTCCACAGGCTTCGATTTCAGCGGCAAGGTGGCGCTGGTGACCGGCGTCGGCCGGGCGGGGCAGATCGGCAACGCTGTCGCCCTCGCTTTCGGCCAGGCCGGCGCCAAGATCATCGCCTGCGACCTCAACGCCGTCGGTGTGGCGGAACGGGTGCGCGAGTTCGCAGCGCTCGGCGTGGACGCCCGGCCCTGCGCTGGCGATCTCACCCAGCCCGATATCGCTGCCCTCGCGGTCGAGATGGCGCTGCGCCACTTCGGGCGGCTCGACGTGGTGGTGAACGTGGCCGGCGGACTCACGACGTATGGTCCGCTGGAGAAGTTCACGGTGGCCGACTTCGACCGCGAGATCGCCATCAACCTCAAGACCACGGTGCTGGTGTCCCAGGCCGCGGTGGAGCCCCTGAGCCGCACCCGAGGCTGCATCGTCAACTTCGCCAGCATTGCGTTCTTCGAGCCGCAGAAGCCGATGGCGTTGTACAGCGCCGCCAAGTACGGTGTCGCGGGGTTCACCCGCAGTCTCGCGCTCGAGCTCGCCGACCGGCATATCCGGGTGAACGCGGTGGCGCCGGCGGCGGTCCGCACCACCGACAACGTCGCCGCGATGGGGGAGGGCGCCGCCTACGTCGAGCTGGACGACATCACGGGTGGCGTCCTCCTGTTGGCCTCGCCGGAATCGGCCGCAGTGACAGGACACATCCTCCCGATCGCGCCGGCGGCCTCCGGCAAGGCCTGATGGAGCTGCGCGCCCGGGTCGCGCTCGTCACCGGCGGCGGCCGCCGGCTGGGGCGGGAGCTGGCCCGGGCGCTCGCCGGGCGGGGCATGACGCTGGCCATCCACCACCACGCGTCCTCCCGGGGGGCTGAGTCACTCCGCGCGGAGATCGCCGCGGCGGGAGGCCGCGCCGAGTGCTTCGCCGCCGATCTCACCGACGCCCTCGCGGCGCGCGCCCTGCCCCAACGGGTGGTGGAGACGTTCGGCGGGCTCGATGTGCTGGTGAACTCCGCCGCCGTGATGCATCGCCTCGACTTCGAGCGGACCACCCCCGAGCAGTACGACGCCACCCTCGATCTCAATCTCCGCTCGGTGTTCTTCTGTACCCAGGGCGCGGCGTCGGCGCTGCGAGCCGCGCGAGGGAAGGTGGTGAACCTCGCGGACCTCGCGGGACTGCAGCCATGGCCGGGCTTCGCGGCGCACTCGATCAGCAAGGCCGGCGTCGTCATGCTGACGAAGGTGCTGGCCCGCTCGCTCGCACCGGAGGTCACGGTCAACGCGATCGCCCCCGGCGCGGTGCTGGTGCCCGAGGACTACGACGAGGAGGAGCGGCGGCGGCTCGCGCGCGCGACGCCGCTCGGCCGGCTTGGCAGTCCCCAGGACGTGGTGGGGGCGATGCTCTACCTGCTCGAGGCCGGCGACTTCGTCACCGGCGAGGTGCTGAGCGTGGATGGCGGACGACTCCTCCGCTAGCGTCGAGCTGCGCGACGTCGCGATCGTCGGCGGAGGCTGCTACGGCACCTTCTACGCCGGCCAGCTGATCCGTGCCGCGGAGCGGGGCAAGGCACGCTATCGCCGCCTGCTGGTGGTGGACCAGAACGCGGGGTGCCGGTTCGCGACGGAGATCGGCCCCGGTTCGGATCGCGAGCTGGTGGTGGCGGACTGGGGCGCGTTCTTCGACCGGTGGCTGGACCAGGGCGGCGCCGGGGGTGGCGACGCCATCGTGCCTTCGCCCCTGATGCCGCACCTCATGTACGAGTGGCTGGTCCGTCGCGCCCGCGGCCGCTGGCCCGGGCGACTGGTCGAGACGCGTCCGCTCACCGCCCCGGTCGGCACTCCCTACGATGCCGTCGCCCCGGATGGCACCCGGTACGTCTCCTTCGCCGACTGGCTCTGCCCCACCCATTGCATCGAGCCCGCCATCTGCCCGGTGATCCGAGCGCCGCGCACCTGGGAGATGGGCGACGCGATGTCGGCGCTGGTCGACCGGTTGCGGACCACCGCGCCGACGGCGGGTCCGGCACTCTTCGTCTGCCGTCACCGGGTGTTCGGGGTGGGAATGTTCGACGCGGCGGAGGTGCTGGCGGGCGATCGGTTGGTCGCGGAGGCGGGCTCGAGCTCGGGCGAAGTGAACGTCCTGGTCGGGACCGTGTCAGGGTGCCACGGGGCCGCCAGCCTGCTCCACCTGGGCGCCCCGCCCACCCCGGTCCGACCCCGCTGAACGGCCGGGAACCCCGGTGTGTTCTATATTTGGACGATTGAACCGGGGACCACTGATGTCCGAGACCAGACAGTACGATGTGGTGATCATCGGGGCCGGCCCGGCCGGGCTCGCGGCCGCGCTGTATGCCGGCCGGTCCTTGCTGCGGACCGCCGTGCTGGAGCGTGGCGTCCCCGGCGGCGAACTGCTCAACACGGAGTACCTCGACGACGTCCCCGGCTTCCCCAAGGTCCTGGGCCGGGACCTCGCGAAGAAGTACTACGATCACGCGCAGGAGTTCGGCGCCGAGTTCAAGCTCGGGACCGCGGTGCAGCACGTGAAGAAGCGGGCGAGCGACGGGATGTTCGAGACCAGGACTTACGAGGACGAGGTCTACGAGTCCCCCGCCGTCATCGTCACCGCCGGCGGCACACCGCTGAAGCTGGGCATTCCGGGCGAGCTGGAGTACGCCGGCAGGGGCGTCTCCTACTGCGCCGTGTGTGACGGCGCGTTCTTCAAGGGCCAGCACGTCGTGGTGGTGGGCGGAGGCGACGCCGCGTGCGAGGAGGCCGAGTATCTCACCCGCCACGCCGCCAAGGTGACGCTGATCCACCGGCGCGACAAGTTCCGCGCGGCACCGGTCATCCAGAAGCGCGTGCTGGAGAATCCGAAGATCCAGGTGGTGCTGAACACGGTCGCGGAGGAGGTACACGGGAATCCGCTGCAGGGCATGACGGGGGTGCGCGTGCGCGACGTCGTGACCGGCGAGACGTACGTCATCGAGGCCCAGGGCCTGTTCGTCTTCATCGGGTTCAAGCCCAACACCGGCGTCATCGCCGATCACTACGAGCACGACGCGGCTGGCTATGTGATCACCGACCTGGCGATGCACTCGTCCATCCCCGGCCTCTTCGTCGCGGGCGACATGCGGGCGCAGCTCACCCGCCAGGTGACCACCGCCCAAGGCGACGCGACGACGGCCGCGATCGCGGTGTACCGGTACCTGGCGGCGCTCCGGAGCGGGCACCCTGATCCGGTCCGGGCGATCCTGGGCGACATCGGGATACCGCGTCCTCGGGCGCCCGAGGGTGAGGCGGCTCGGGGAGGCGCCGAGCTGTACGGTCAGGCCACCGACGCGCCGGTTCTGGCCGACCGCTGAGGGAGCGGATGTCCGATCTCGAGGTGGTGTCGCTCCCCAACGGGCAGTTCTCCGAGAACTGCTATCTCGTCGCCGACCGCCGCACCCGTGAGGCGGTCATCATCGACCCGGGCGAAGAGCCCGCGATGTTCCTGGCCGAGCTCGATACTCGCGCCTGGACCCTGCGGGCCATCTGGCTGACCCACGCCCACGTGGACCACATCCTCGGCGTCGGCGCGGTGAAGGGCGCCACCGGGGTACCGATCCATCTCCATCCGCTGGACCGCACGATTTACGACGCGCTTCCCCAGTTCGCCACCTGGCTCGGCCGCGAGGTGGCGCCGGCGCCTCCGCCCGACGTGGAGCTCGCCGCCGGGGACCGGCTTCGCGTGGGTGAGCTGGAGTTCGAGGTCCGTTTCACGCCGGGCCATTCGCCGGGCAGCGTCAGCTTCGTGGGGCACGGGATGGTGTTCGGCGGCGACGTGCTGTTCAACGGGTCGGTCGGCCGCACCGACCTGCCGGGCGGTGACTTCGCCACGCTGATGTCGTCCATCCATTCCCAGTTCCTCTCGCTGCCCGATTCGACGGTCGTGCACAGCGGCCACGGTCCGGATACCACCATCGGCGTCGAGCGGCTGACGAATCCGTTCATCACCGGGAGCGTCCGGGCGTGAGCGAGAACGTTCTGTCATCCCGAGCGAACGCGAGGGATCTTGCCCGCCCTGCAGGGAATCCACCGGCAAGATCCCTCGCGTTCGCTCGGGATGACAGGTCCACCTGCCAGCGCTGTGGCTTTGCCATCGCCTCCCGCCCGTCCGGCTGCAAGAACCCCTGTCCCAACTGTGGGACCGTCTATCCCCTGGGGGACTGCTCTGACTGAGCGAGCGGCGACCGCGATTCTCGATCTCGAGCCGGTCGCCGGCGTCACCCCGGCCGCGCTCGACATCTCCCGGATCGAGCTGCCGCCGCGCCTGAGGCCCACCGCGTCGGTCGGGGTGCTCGACATCACCGAGTTCTTCGGCGACACCACCGGCGGGGTGCGCACCTATCTCCTGGAGAAGGCCAAGTACGTCCAGCGCCGCCCCGGGCTGCGGCAGGTGCTGGTCGTTCCCGGGGCGGAGGACGAGATCCTGGAGGCGAGCGGGGTCCGCTGCTATCGGCTCCACGGCCCCCACATCCCGACCCAGAAGCCGTACCGGTTCATGCTGGCGACGCGCTCGACCACCCGGATCGTGGCCCACGAGCGGCCGGACCTGATCGAGGTCGGCAGCGCCTGGTGCGCGCCGTGGCTGGTGCATCTCGCCACCCGAGGGCTGCGGGTGCCCGCCGTCTGGTTCTACCACAGCAATTTCCCTCGCATCATCGCGCCGCGGCCCCACGCCGCGGGCTGGCCACGCCTCACCGCCAGCGCGCTGGCATGGCGCTACGTCCGCCGCCTGGGTGGGCTGGTGCAGGCGACGATCGCCCCCACGCAAGCCGTCGTGCGCGAGCTGGAGAGCGCCGGGGTGGCCAATGTGGTCCACGTCCCGCTTGGGGTAGACCTCGACCGGTTCACTCCCACCCGCCGAGCTCGGGCCGAGGAGACCCGGCGGCGGTTCGGACTCCCCGAGGGGCCGCTCGCGATCTATGTGGGGCGGATGGCGGCGGAGAAGGACATCGACGTTCTGCTCGAGGGCTGGCTCGAGGTCGAGCGCCGCACCGGTGCCCGCCTCGTGCTGGTGGGCGCGGGGCCGGCGCTCCGCTGGCTGCGGCGAACCAGGGGCGGGAGGCGCGCCACGTGGCTCCCGTACCAGCGCGACCGGGACCTGCTCGCCGATCTCTACGGCGCGGTGGACCTGTACGTCGCTCCCGGCTCGGCGGAGACTTTCGGCCTCTCCGCGATGGAGGGGATGGCCAGCGGGCTGCCGTTGCTCTCGGTGGATCGCGGAGGTGTGGCCGAGGCCGTCAACCTGTCGGGTGCCGGGAGCCTGTACACCTCGGGCGATCCATCACACCTCGCCTCGTGCGCTATCGATCTGTTCGATCGCGACCTCTCCGCGCTCGGCCGCCGGGGCCGGCGCTACGCGGAGGAACACCACGGGTGGGACGCGGTGCTCGAGCGGCTGTTCGACGTCTACCGGCGGGTGCTGGGTATCACCCTGAACGCAGTGAAGGGGGCATAGCCTCGGTCATGCCCCCTTCGCTTCGCTCAGGGTGACAAGGTGTCCCTCCTCGACGCCACCCTCCTCTGCATCGCCCTCGTCCTCCTCGATCTCCTGGTCCGCGCATGGCGCATCCAGTGGATCGTACGGGGGCTCGGCCATCCGATCGGATTCCGCGATTCGTTGGTGCTGAACGCCTACGGCGACGCGGCCTGCGCCCTGACGCCGCTGCGGATCGGCGGTGAGCCTGCCCGGCTTGCGGGGATGCTCCAGAGCCGGGTGCCCGCCACCGCCGCGTTCGTCGCCATCAGTCTCGAGGTGCTGGCCGCCTGGCCGGTGATAATCGTGGCGTCGGGCTGGATGGCATGGCACTTCGCGCCGGCCTGGTGGGCCACGGCGGGCCGCCGCCTGACGGCGGCCGCCGCCGCGGCGTGGCCGTGGGTGCTGCTGGTGACCCTCGTGAGCGTGGCCGTCTGGTGGTACGCGCGTCGGGTCGTGTCGCCCGCGGTGCGCCACGTCCGGAGACCGATACGCCGGGCGCTGGTCTACTGGCGGCGCATGCCGATGTGGCCGCTGGTCGCGAGCCTGCCGCTCAGTTTTCTCAACCTTGCGACGCGGACGGCGATCCTTCCGGTGCTCGCACTGACGCTGCCCTCACCGCCCGAGATCGGGCCGATGCTGCTGGGATCCTTCGCCCTGCTCTACAGCCAGCTGATCCTGCCCACGCCATCCGGAGCGGGGGCGGTGGAGCTCGGATTCCTCGGCGGCGCCGCCGGTGACCTCGGCTCCCGGGCAGGCTGGCTCCTGCTGGCCTGGCGCTTCTACACCAACGGGGTCGGGGTGCTGCTTGGCGTCGGGCTCGCGGCGCACACCTACGGCTGGCCCGCTCTCCGTCGCCTAGCGCGGCGGTGGAGCGATCCCGACTAGCAGGATGGTTCGCTCCAGGGCCGTCTCCACACCGTGGGGCACGTCGGCGGGGGCCCAGACGATCTCGCCGGGCCCGACCTCCCGCGTCTCCTCCCCGACCGTCAGCCTGGCCCGCCCCGAGCAGACGTAGTAGAACTTGTCCGCGCCCGCGTGGGCGTGGACCCTCTGCGTCTGCCCCGGCTCGAAGCAGTTGAGTCCCACGAACAGCCGCTCGCCGGCCCAGAGGTCTGCCTTGGCGGCCTTCTCCGGGTTGAAGGTGGCGCTGCGCTCGACCTGCCTGAAGTAGTCGCTCATCGGTGTTAGAATAAGCGCCATGACCGACACCCGCATCGAGCGCGACCCTCTGGGCGAGAAGGCGGTCCCCGCCTCCGCCCTCTACGGCATTCAAACTCTCCGGGCGGCGGAGAACTTCCCGATCTCGGGACTCCGGCCGCTTCCCGCCTTCGTGGACGCCGTGGTCTGGATCAAGCGCTCCGCCGCGCTGACCCATCGCGAGACCGGCCGGCTCGAGCCGCGCCTGGCCGATGCCATCGTCCGCGCCGCCGACGAGGTGTTGACCGGCCAGCACCGCGACCAGTTCATCGTGGACGTGTATCAGGCCGGCGCTGGCACCAGCCACAACATGAACGTCAATGAGGTGCTCGCCAACCGGGCCAACGAGATCCTGGGCTCGCCCCGTGGGTCGTACACGCCGGTGCATCCGAACGATCACGTCAACATGGCGCAGAGCACCAACGACGTGATCCCGACCGCGATGCGTCTCGCCACGCTGGCGACGCTGCCGGCCACGCTGCTCGCCCTGGAGCAGCTGGCCCACTCACTCATCGCCAAGGGCGTGGCGTTCGACGGCATCGTGAAGTCGGGTCGCACCCATCTCCAGGACGCCACCCCCATCCGGCTGGGGCAGGAGTTCACCGCCTACGGCCGCACGGTGCAGCGGCACCGGGACAAGCTGGTGCAGGCGGCGGACTGGCTCAGGGAGATGAACATCGGCGGAACGGCGGTGGGCACCGGCATCAACGCCGAGCCGGAGTATCCCGCGCTGATGGTGAAGTACCTCCAGCAGGTGAGCGCCCTCGAGCTCCGGGAGGGACAGGACCGGGTGCAGCTGATGCAGTCGATGGGCGACATCGCCTCCTTCAGCGGCGCGCTCCGGGCCTACGTGCTCGACCTCAACAAGATCGCGAACGACATCCGGCTGCTCGCCTCGGGTCCCCGCACCGGCCTGGCCGAGATCGTATTGCCCGCGGTCCAGCCCGGCTCCAGCATCATGCCCGGCAAGGTGAACCCATCCATCGCCGAGATGGTGAACCAGGTCTGCTTCCAGGCGCTCGGCCTCGACCAGACGGTGGCGATGGCGGCGGAGGCGGGACAGCTCGAGCTGAACGTCATGATGCCGGTCATCACCCACAACATCGTCTTCGCGCTGACCATCGTCGGGAACGCCAGCCGGGTGCTCGCCGAGCGCTGTGTGGACGGGATCGAGGCGGATGCGACGCAGTGCGCCTACTGGCTGGAGCGGAGTCCCGCGCTGGTGACGGCACTGGCGCCGAGGATCGGCTATGCGGAGGCGGCGAAGCTGGCCAAGGAGGCGGTGGCGAGCGGACTCACCGTGAAGCAGTTGCTGGAGAAGAAGAAGCTGTTGCCGCCGGAGGAGCTGGAAGAGGTGCTCGATCTCCGGGCGATGACGGAGATCGGGGTGCCGGGAGGGAAGGGGATTCCGGCGGGAGGATAACCGATACTGTCATCCCGACCCTGAGCGAACCGAAGGGGAGGGACCTTGCCCCGGCATCGCTGGAAGGCCGGCAAGGTCCCTCCCCTTCGGTTCGCTCAGGGTCGGGATGACAGTATCGGTTATCCTCTCGCCGGAATCCCCTTCCCTCCCGGCACCCCGATCTCCGTCATCGCCCGGAGATCGAGC
>JBKPDQ010000029.1:0-28002 GCA_046728015.1 Actinomycetota bacterium | reverse complement strand
GCTCTGCGCCCACGGCCCCGGGCCCGCAAGCCACGCTCCGAGGATGATCACGACCCCGTAGCCGATCATCCCTACGCCGATGCCCTTGAGCAGCTCGGTGCCAATCGACCACGTCGAGGCGACCGCCGGCTCGGAAGCGGCGGTCTCCGCGAGCGAATCCACGAGGAGGTCGCCGGCGAAGCCGCGGACAGCGAGCACGGCGATCCCGATAATGATGAAGCCGAAGCCGGTGGCGCGAAGGGCCTGCCGCCGCCAGCCCTCGGCGAGATAGATGGCCAGCGCGTAGAGCAGCAACGTGCCGAACGCGAGGACGTAACCCACGGTGCGGAACGTCCGAACCGCCTGTTGGGCCGCGCTCAGCTGATCCTCCTGTAACACCTCGATCTGACCGGCATCGGCCGGAAGCCTGCTCGCCACGTCGATGCCGACTTGGGTTCCGAGGTCATCGAGGATCGTGGTGAGGTCGAGGTTGACGTCCTCGTCTGTGTCGTTCTCGACCACGTCGACGAAGGTCTCGTGAGCGGCGCGATTGGCGTCCTCCCACAGTTGCTGGATCCGCGGCTGCCCCAGTGCCTCCAAGGCCGCGCGATCCGCGAGCTCGCGCAGTGCGCCCGCCGCCGGGCCCGCGAGCGACTGGACCTGCGGCGGGAGCCGATTCTGAAGCTCCGCTTCGACGTCCACGTTGGTGAACAAAGCGTCGACGAGGAAGCCCGCAACGGCCTGCTGGATGTCGTCGTCCTCGAGCAGCTCCGAGCTGGTCTCGACCCAGCTGTCGGTCTCGAGTGCCTGGCGCTTTGCCCATACGGCGAACACCGCCAGGACCCCGACGAGGGTAGTGACGACGATGATCGTCATCACAAGCTTGCGGCGCGGCCGACCCTCCGTCACGTGGGCCATCCTCTCATGACCGCTGGACGCCGCCATATCGTTCAGCCATGTCCCCGCGAGCGTCGGCTGCATCCGGAGGCCGGATCACGTACGTGGGGCATTCGACGGCCCTGTTCGAGCTCGCGGGCACCAGGCTGCTCACCGATCCCGTGTTGCGCTCGCGCCTGCTGCTGGTTATCCGGCGGCAGGCCGCTCCCCCGGAACCCGCCGTAAGCGAGCGCATCGATGCGATCTTGATCTCGCACCTGCACGCCGACCATCTCGACTTCCCCTCCCTGCGGCGCGTCGGCCGGGGGACGCTGGTGATCATGCCCAGGGGCGGCGGGCGCACCGTGGCCCGGCGCGGGTTCAGGAACGTCGTCGAGATGGATCCCGGCGACTCCACGACCGTCGGCGCAGTCGAGGTCTGCGCCACCCCGGCGGCCCACGAGGGCAGACGGTGGAAGACCGGCCCGCATGTGGAGGCCTTGGGCTACGAGCTGCGCGGCAGCGGACGGCATCTCTACTTCGCGGGCGACACGGACCTGTTCGAGGCGATGCGCGAGCTCGCGGGCCTCGACGTCGCCCTGCTCCCCGTTGCCGGCTGGGGGCCGAGCCTCCACTCGGGCCACCTCGATCCGCGCCGCGCGGCGCAGGCTGCAGCGATCATGCGGCCCAGAATCGCGGTGCCGATCCATTGGGGCACGCTGCTCAGAGCCGGGCTCGAGCGGCGGCGGCCGGAGCTGCTGACCGATCCGCCGCGGGAGTTCGAGAGGCAGCTTGCCGAGCTGGCCCCGGGCGTGGAAGCTCGGGTGCTCGCGCCCGGAGAGGCGCTCTCGCTCGCCTAGACAGCGGATGGACTGAACCGTCATCGCCGCGGGCGGCGTTGCGCGATGCGCCCCTGCTTCTCGTGCTCGCGTCGCGCCGCCTCCTGGCGTCGCTTGCCTGCGTAGTAGGCCCCGCCGCGGATGGCCGCGGCGCGGAGCAGCGGCCTGCGTCTCATCGATCGCATGTCGAGCCCTTAGTCGCAGTCGCCGTTCTTCGGGTAGTCCACGGAGTCGGGCAGTGACAGGCCCAAGGCCAGCATCAGCTCCGGCGCCGCGGCCACCACCTTGGGACCGCCGACCTGTGGGCCAATCGCGTACAGGACGCCGAGGATCTGCTCGGAGCTGACCCCCACCTCGACGGCGTTGGCGACCTGCCAGGCGTACGACGACGGCGGCGCATCGAGCGCGATCAGCGCCGCGATCTTGGCCAGCGCGAAGGTCCGCTCATCCAAGCCCGTGGCCTCGCGGTACTCGTCGCATGACCCGATCACCTCCTCGAGCGCCTCGGGTCGGCCCGCGGACAGACCCGCCAACGCCTGCCGGGTGCTCTCGGTAACGGCGGCCATGCGGTCCCCTTTCGTGCTCGTTGATGGTCCCGGCAGGCCTTCCCTTTGGGAGGGTCAAGCCGGCCGGCGCGGCGCCCCCTGACCTCCGTGAGCCATCAGCCCGTAGATCACGAGGAGGTCGATGATGAAGACCATGAACGCGGCAAACGGATAGGCGTTCACGGTGAACAGGATCGCCAGCGCGCTCACACTCGCTGTGACGACGCCGATGATGCGCCCGTACATGTGACGGTTCCAGATCGAGAACGCGCCGATCACCTGCAGGACCCCGATGACCAACAGGATCCAACCCCAGGTGTTGAGGTCATCGAAGATCACGTAGCGACCCTCGTCCGTGAAGAAACTCGAGCCATCGATCGCTGCGATCCCGTAGACGAAGTTCAGGATCCCCGCGAGCAGGATCATCACGCCGGCAAAGCCGACCCAGCCCTCGCCCTCAGTCGTGAAGTCTGGTGTGGACACGCCCGTCCTCCTGTGTTGTGAGTTCTCGTTCCGGCGGCATCGCCGGCAACGCAACCGTATGCCGCTCCCGACCTGGCGACATCCCCCGATGAGGGTGATTTCCGCCGACGCCCGGGTGCATCAGGGGTCGGCTCGCCCGGGCACGTCGCGGTGCTCGATCAGCCCGGCCGCCTCCGCGCTCGCGACAGCTTCGGCGCGTGAGCTGACACCGAGCTTGCGGTAGATGGCCTGCGCCTGTGTCTTCACCGTGTTGGCCGAGACCACCAGCTGCTCGGCGATCTCGCGAAAGCTGAGATGGGTCGGCATGAAGTGGAGCAGCCGCAGCTCGGCGGGCGTCAGTGGCCAGCGCTCCACCGCCGCCGCAGGATCCGCCTCCCGCCAAGCGAGTTGGCTCCACTCAGCGAGCAGCGGCGCGTCGGGCACCCGCGCGACGAAGCGTCCGGCATCGGCGAGGCGTGCCCGCGCCGCCGGGATGTCGTCCAGCAGCGCACAGGCCCGCGCAACCGCTATCCGGGCCTCGGCTTCGTACCAGGGGCTGACGTCCGACAGCGTCTCGAGCAGCGCGTTCGCGCGCTTGACGTCACGCCTCGCGTCTGCGGCGCGACCACGGCGCGCCCGCACTAGCGCCCCAACCGCGAAGAGGAGGGCCGAGGTCGGGTACTCGTTGAGACCGTTGCGGTCGGCGGTCGCCAGCGAGCGCTCGGCCAATCGGCTGGCGGTATCGACATCGTCCTCGTCCAAGGCGAGCAGGGCCAGTTGAGCCGAGCACAGCGTCTGGATGTGCGGGGCGGTTGCAGCGCCACGCCGGGCCCCCTCCTCCAGCGCCGCGCGGGCGCTGCGCCTGTCGCCCTGGAGGTGGCATGCGACGCCCTCGATGAGGCGACAGAGCGACCTCCACGAGCTGTCCTCTGCGAGCAGGGGGTAGGCACGCGCACAGTCCGCGCGCATCTGCGCGACACCCCCCGTCGCCGCACCCGATGCCTTGATGACCCCTGCGGTTACCTTCAGCGCCTCCCGATCCTCTCGGTCCCCGGCCGCGAGTGCGCGCAGCGCCGTGGCGGTCCACTGTTCGACCCCCGCCCCGTTGCCCTGCGACAGCCTGCACGTGGCCAACGCCAAGGACAACGTCGGGGTTGAGGCGATCTGCTCCTGGGTGAAGCTGTCGAGCCACCGCTCAAGAGTCGGCTCCAAGCCGGCGCTCGAATAGCTCGCGGCCCTGCCCCAGATCAGGTCGCCGGCGCGCTCAACGTCCCCAGCGGCGATCGCGTGGGGCACCGCGCGGTCGAAGTCGGCGCACTCCGCGTACCACGCACTGGCGCGGGCGTGGAGGCCGCGCTCCTCGCCCGGCTGGAGCCTGCCGAGCTCAGCCCGCAGCATCTCCCGCAGCAGGGCGTGATGCCGGTACACCTGGTCCCGGCGATCGAGTGGGACAAGGAGCAGGTTCGAGCGCGACAGGAGCCGGAGCATCTCCCCCGATCCCTCCCGGTCCAAGACGGCGTCGCAGAGAGGGCCCGACAGCCGGTCCAGCACGGAGGTGCGAACCAGGAAGCCGAGCTGATCGGGCGGGAGTCCAGCCATTAGCTCGTCGCGTAGGTACTCGGCGACAATGCGATCGTCACCAGCGAATGCTTCGGCGGCGCGGTCGGGATCGCTGGAGCCCTTCAGCGACAGCGCCGCCAGATACAGACCGGCAGGCCAGCCCTCCGTCCTCTCCACCAGCAGCGCGGCCGACTCCGGGCTCAGCCGCAGCCCTGCCGCGTCGAGCAGCCGCGACCCTTCAGACCTCGTCATCACGAGGTCTTGGGCCGCGAGCTCCACCAACTGATGGTGGGCGCGCAGACGACCCAAGCGAAGCGGGGGCTCGTCGCGTGACGCCAGGACGAGCATGGACCCGGTCGGGAGGCTCTCAGCGACGCGGACGAGTGGGCTGAGCGCCTCGCGGGACCGGACCGAGTGAACGTCGTCGAGGACCAACACCATCGGGATATCCGCGTCGCGCAGCGACACGCAGAGCCGCGGAATCACGACCCCCGCAGTGTTCGGACGCGGGGCCGAGAGCGCGGCAAAGACCGCATCGTCGATCGGTTCGACCTCGCTCAACGCGCGCGCGATCGCGCCCATCAGGAGCGCCGGGTCGGCATGGCGCTCCTCGAGCGTGCACCAAACGAAGGGCCGCTCGTCAGCAGCGTCCCATTCCAACAGTGTGGTCGTCTTCCCGTAGCCTGCCGGCGCTACGAGCGACGCGATCGACGCGTCGGACGCGCCGAGCAGCCGCGACACAAGCCGCCCGCGCGAGACCAGCCCGTCGCGGAAGCCGGCAGGCGATCGCCCGATCTGCCGGCGCTGCGCGCCGGTAACTGTCGTCATTCTCGGTGGCGTCCGGCGGTCATGCGCATCTGCATTCCTGGACCGTTCCCCCGTCCACCCTTCGTGCGCGCCCACGGCAGGCTCTATCTGAGCGAATCCTAATCACCCCGCCCGAGGGGCCTGTCAAGGGGATGTTTTCGTCTCAGGACGGTGCCGGGTCCGGGGCGACGGTGCCTTCGGTTGGCCCTGGCTGCCCGGGCTCGCTCTGCCGCGCCCGCGCACGCGACAGATCCGCCGAGATCTTGACCATCGCCGACGTGACGGGTGCGGCGAGGATCAGCCCGATGGCCCCGAACAACGCGCCACCGCCGATCGTGACGACCAGCACGGCGAGAGGGTGGATTCCGAGGGCCGCGCCCATTGCAAAGGGCTGAACGAGCTGCTGCAGGATCCCGTTCGCAAGCAGCTGCAGCACGGCCATTCCCGCCGCCGCGTCGGCACCACCCCCTCCGAGGGCGATCAGGACGGCAAAGGCCCCAGCCGTCCAGGCCCCGAGGTACGGCACGTACCCGGCGAGGAAGGTGACCACCGCAATCGTCCCCGCGAGCGGGACGCCGAGGATCAGCGCGCCGATGAAGACGATCACGGCGCTGTAGGCGGCGACGATCGTGACGCCGAGGAAGTAACCGCGCAGCGACCCGAGCACTCGCTGGCTGATCACGTGCGCGACATCGACGGGCACCCCGAGATGACGCTCGCTCCAGGCCCGGATCGCCGGCCCGTCCTTGAGCAGGAAGAACAGGCTCAGAACCGTGAGCGCGAGGAAGAACGCGAGCGACGACAACGCGGCGATTCCGGTTCCCAAGCCCGCGAGGAGGGCTGACACCGAGGCGTTGATTGACGAGCTGGCCTCGTTCTTCGCGTCGTCCGCGTTGCCCGGGTCGACGCCGATGTCCTTGAGCCAGCCCGCAATCGTGTCCTTCGCCTCCGACAGGTTGCCGTTCAGGGAATCGATCTCGCTCGTGATGCCGCCGACGATCAGCAGGACCATCCCGGCCCCGAGCGCGACGATCGCAAGCATCAGCAGTCCGGCGCCGGCTGCACGCGGCAGGCCATGGTGATGCAGCCAGCCAACGAGGGGAGATCCGACCGCCGCAATGACCGCAGCGGTGATCACCGGGAGGACGATCGTGTGGGTCAGCGACAGGAGCCAGATCGCGCCGACCAGAAACAGGGCGACGCCGACCAGCAGCCAGGATGTAAAGCCCACGTCGCGCAGCCAGCTCGGGGCAGCGAACACCCCCGCGAGCTCACGTGGGTCGATCTCGACGAACTCATCTTCCGCCCCCCTGGGGGCTGTCTCGCGCCCTCGGCGCCTCAGCCGGCCGCGAATCATGCGCCGGACGCTAACGCCAGCCGCGGTCGGACATCACCCGGTCGGGGTGATGCACAGATTCAGCGTCTGAGCCAGTGTGGGCTGGACTCGCACTCCCAATTGTGGCCCCACGCGCTGACATGCCCCGCTTGACGGACTCCCAGTTCCAGGAGTTGGTCGGGCTGATCGACGAAGCCGACAGCGTCGAGCTGAAGCTCACCGTGCCCGACGAAGACCGGCGCTCGACAGTCGTCGCCCTCGGCATGGATCCGCTCGATGCCTACCTCCGCCAGGTGTTCTTCTTCGACACGCCCGATCTTGCCCTCGACCGCGCTGGCCTCGTCACGCGAGCCCGGAGGAGCCAAGGAAGGCCGGACGACTCGGTCGTCAAGCTGCGTCCGGTTGAGCCGTCCAGCCTGCCGGCCAAGGTTCGCGGGTCGGAGATGTTCGGGGTCGAGGTCGATGCGATGCCTGGCGGATACGTCTGCTCGGGGTCGTTCAAAGGCGAGCTGAAGACCGGCCACGTGAAGGAGGCAATCGCCGGCGAGCGCCCTCTGCACGAGCTGTTCTCAAAGCACCAGCGCGACTTCTGGGAGGAGCATGCGCCCGAGGGCGTGGAGCTGGGCGAGCTCTCGGTGCTGGGGCCGGTCACGGTGCTGAAGCTCAAGTACGAACCAGAGGGATATGGACGCAAGCTGGTGGCGGAGCTCTGGTTCTATCCCGACGGTTCGCGGATCCTCGAGCTCTCGACGAAGTGCAAGCCCGCCGAGGCCTTCGATGTCGCTGCACGGACCAGGGCGTACCTGAGCGAGCGGGGCGTGAACCTCTCCGCCGAGCAGCAGACCAAGACGCGGACCGCGCTCGAGTACTTCAGCGAGCAACGGGCCGGCTGACCCTGGCCTGGCTTGCGCCTCCTGGCCGGGGTCCCTCCTGCCGGCCTAGTGGGTGACGCTCGTCTTGACCAGCTTGCGCTCGGACTGACTCACCGGCCCCTTCTCCTCGAGCGTGTTGATTGCCGCGGCGATGTCGTCGTCGAGCGTGTTGACCAGCGAGCGGCTCAGGTTGAGCTTGACCAGAGCGCGCATCATCTTCACGTCCTGGGCGTTCGGCGGCATCGTGTAGGCGGGGACCATCCAGCCACGCTGGGCCGCCAGCTGGAAGGCGATGTCGAACTCGTCGTAGGGATGCGCCTCGGCGAGGTTGAAGGCCACCAGCGGGAGCCTCTCCTCCCCCGCCCCGACGATCTGGAACTGGCCGATCGCATCGATGTCCTTGGCCAGCGACTCCGCGTTCGCCTGCATGATCTCCATGATCCTTCGGTAGCCGGCCTTACCGAAGCGGACGAAGTTGTAGTACTGCGCGAGCACCATCGAAGACCCGGTCGAGAAGTTGAGCGTGAAGGTTGCGTCGGTCTTGCCCAGGTAGTTCTCATAGAAGACCAGGTCCTCGGCCAGATCGGACGGCTCCCGGAAGATCAGCCAACCGATCCCGGGGTAGACGAGACCGAACTTGTGACCGGATGCGTTGATCGAGCGCACCTGCTCGAGGCGGAAATCCCACTCGGAGTGTGGATAAAGAAAAGGCCAAACGAAGGCACCGCTTGCGCCGTCGATGTGGAGGGGAACGTCGAGGCCCTTCTTGTCCTTGAGCTCGAGCAGGAGGTCGTTGATCCCAACGACGTCATCGGCGTGGCCGGTGAAGGTGGTGCCAACCACCGCGGCGACGCCGATCGTGTTCTCGTCGACGTGCGGCTCGATGTCTTCCGGGCCGATCGTGTACTTCCCCGCCTGCAGGGGCACGATCCGCGGCTCCACGTCGAAGTAACGGCAGAACTTCTCCCAGACGACGTGGACGTCGCCGCCGAACACCAGATTCGGGGCGTCGGTGGGCTTGCCGTCCGCCTCGCGGCGCTGGCGCCACTTCCACTTCAGCGACAGGGCGCCGAGCATGATCGCTTCGGAAGAGCCCTGAGTGCTCGTGCCGGTGGTCTCTCCCGGTGCGTGGAAGAGCTCGGCGAGCATGCGAATGCAGCGCTGCTGGATCTCGAACGTCTGGGGATACTCGGCGTGATCGATGAAGTTGCGGTGGAGGTTCTGCTCGATCACCCACCGCGCTTCCGGCTCCATCCAGGTCGTGACGAAGGTGGCGAGGTTGCGCTCCGGGATCCCCTCCACCGCGAGCTCCTCGCCGACCAAGCGCATGGCGGCGATCGGCGTCATCGGGTCCTCGGGGATGACATGGTCAGGAGCGCCCTTGGTGAGGAACGCGCCTGGCGCCGCCATGCGGAGAGGGTCCGGTTGGTTCACAGGTCGACTCCGGTCGTTCGGTTGTCGCCGCACCGTATGGCTGCGCCCGAGCGTTGCCATCACCCGATCCGAGTGATTGCCAGTCGGCCCGCGGGCAACGCCACGCTCCAACCGAACATCATGCGAACCGGGTGATGTCTCGGCGAACGCGCCGATCTAGCCTCCACTCGGCAACTGGCCCCGGGCAAAGGAGCAGCAGTGAACACCGAAGAGCTTGAAGAGATGGGCCCGATCGACTATGTGTTGATCGAGTGGCCCGGTCGCCAGCCAGCCGGCGAGCTCGCGCCGATCGTGGTCGATCTGGTCGAGCGGGGAATCATCCGCGTGCTCGATCTGGCCTTCATCGCCAAGGCTGAGGACGGCTCGGTAGCCGGCCTCGAGGTCAAGGACCTCGGCGACCAGGTGGAGGAGTTGAAGATGTTCGAGGGCGCATCCTCGGGGCTGCTCACCGACGACGACACCGCGGAAGCGGCCGCAGCTCTCGAACCGGGGACCTCGGCGGCGCTGCTGGTGTACGAGAACCGCTGGGCGGCCCCGTTCGCCATCGCCGCACGCAAATCGGGCGGGCAGCTCGTCGCCAACGGCCGCATCCCGGTCCAGGCCCTGCTCGCCGCCTTGGACGCTGCCGAGGAAGGCGAAGCGGTCGGCAGGACGACCTGAACCACGAAAGGAGCAACTCATGCCAGGTCTACTCCGTGGAGTAGCACGAACGGCGGTCATCGCCGGAACGGCCACCACCGTCAGCAACCGCGTCTCTCGCCGCCAGGCGACGCGCTGGGCACAGCAGGGCACCCTGCCGTCCCAGCAGTACTACGAGCCGCCGCCTCAGGCCGCGCCAGCCCCTGCGCCGGCTGATCCCGTGGAGCAGTTGAAGGAGCTCGCGGAGCTGCACGACAAGGGCGTCCTGACCGACGAGGAGTTTGCCGCGCAGAAGGCCAAGATTCTGGGCTCCTGAGGCCTGTCAATCCAAGCGTGTGCGCCGTTCTCCAGCAGCACCGCCTGCGGGTGAAATCGGCGCCTCGCCTTCGAGCACGCTCCGTTGGGAGAGGGTGAAGAGGAAACCGATCGCCGGCAACACCAGGACCACGGCTACTCCGAACACGCCGAGAACCATGGTCAGCGTCTCGCTCGTGCCCGCGCCAGCGTCGATCGTCAGTGTCTCGGGCAGGAGGTACGGATACTGAGCCACCCCCCATCCCCAGATCACCGCCACCACAGCCCCAACGGCCAGCGGGCGGATGCCGCGCCGGGCGCCGCGCCAGATCAGACCCAGCGCCGTCAGACCGCAGACCGCCGATAGCGCCACCAGCGGGACGCCCTCGTCGGTGAGCCCGTCGTACAGGAAACGAGCGTCGGAGCGGAGGACAAAGATCCCGGCGAGCGCGATCGCTCCCGTCGTCAGGGCGGCGGCGAGGGCCCGAGTCGCGAAGTAACGCTCGAGCTCGGGGGCGCCGGCGCGGCGAGCGTCGCTGATCAGGAACACAGCGGAGAGGTAGGCGCCAGTGGCTACAAACACGGCGCCGATGAGCAGGGAGACCGGGTTCAGCCAGCTGGTCACCGCATCGCCGGCGGCGTTGCCGACCGGCACCCGGCCCGACGCGATCGCGCCAACGACGGTTCCCATGAAGAACGGGGTCAGGATCGAGGAGACGGCGAACAGGCGCTCCGCGAAGCGACGTCCCGAAATCCGGTGGGCGACCTCGTGAAAGGCGAATCCCGAGCCGCGGAGCACAATCCCAAGGGCAGCGAGGCTCAGGGGGATAAACAGGGTCGAGAAGATCGCGCCGAACGCGACCGAGAACCCGGTCCACAGGACCACGAGCACGAAAATCAGCCAGACGTGGTTGGCCTCCCAGACGGGGCCGATCGCGGAGTCGATCAACGTCCGCACCCGCTCGCTGCGCTGGCCCTTCCCGGCGACCAAGGTCCAGAAACCGGCGCCGAAGTCCGCGCCGCCAAACACCGCGTAGAGCGTCGCACCAATCCAAAGGACGCCGGCGACCGCGTCCGCCTTGCTCATCGCGGTCCCTCCACCGGCGAAGCCGGTGGGGGCGCCGACGGCCCGTAGGGGACCTCGAGATCGTCGATGCCTGCAGTTCGCCAGCGACGCGCCATCCCCCGCAGCACGACCACGGTTGCGATCCCGAGCGCGGTGTAGAGCGCGAGCACGAGGGAGAACGTGACCCAGACCCCGGAGGCGCCGGTGACGGCGTCCTCGGTGCGCATGACCTCGTAGACGACCCAGGGTTGGCGCCCGACCTCGGTCACGATCCACCCGCACTCGAGCGCCACGATCCCCGCCACTCCGGAGACAGCCACAGCACGCAGGAACCACTTGGAGCCCGGGATATCCCGTCTTCGCCACCAGGCGATGCCGAACCAGAGGCCGAGTCCGATCAGCAGAACGCAGATTCCTACCATCGCGTCGAACGCCCAATGCAGGAGCGTGTTCGCCGGCGGTCGGTCGTCGGGAGGCACCGAGTCGAGCCCGGTCACCTTCGTGTCGGTGCTGAAGCCGACCAACCAGGAGTCGAGGCCGGGAATCCCGATGCCGCCCTTCACCCCGTCGTCGGTGCAAATGCCGCCGAGGTACTCCGTGACGTCGCGGTGGGTCTCCTGGACGCATTCCATAGCCGCGAACTTGACCGGCTGGTCCTCGGCGATGGCCCTCGCCGCGGTGTCCCCGACCACGAACTGGATCGGCGTCGCGATCGCTGCCACCGTCAACGGAATCAGGAGGCCCAGCCGATGGTGGCGGTCACGCCGACCCTTCAACATCCCGACCGCGTACACCGACGCGATCACGAAACCCGACACGAGATAGGCGGCGAGGATCATGTGCGGGACCTCGTAGGGCACCGCAGGATTGAAGATCACCTTGAGCGGATCGATGTCGGTCACCGTCCCGTCGGCGCCGAGCGTGAATCCCTGAGGCTGGTTCATCCAGGAGTTGACCGCGACGACCGAGAAGGCGCCCCCGATCCCACAGATCACGATCGGCACCCCTGTCCAGAAGTGCGCCCAAGGCCTGAGCCGCTTCCAACCGAAGATGTAGATCGCGATGAAGATCGCTTCGATGAAGAAGAAGATCCCCTCGACCGCGAACAGAATTCCGAACACATCGCCGAACCGGCTCGTGAACTCCGGCCACAGGAGGCCGAACTCGAACGACAGCACCGTCCCGGTAACCGCGCCGACAGCGAATGTCACAGCCGCGACCTTCGACCAGCGCTTTGCAAGCTCGAGCGCGACCGGGTCGTTGCGTCGCAGGCCGATGTAGTTGGCGATCAGCATGATCGCCGGGAACGCGACCCCGAGGCTGGCCAGGATGATGTGGAAGCCCAGCGTGAACGCCATCTGGCTGCGTGCTGGCAGCAGCTCCGAGGAGGCGGCGAAGGTGGTCAGCGCCGTGTCTAGCACCCGGCACCCATCCGTCGCTCACGCCGGCACCGACCGTCAAACCCGAACCTTGCTTCGGGTTCACCGTTCATGGTCGGCGAGCCGGATCGAGAATTCGGCTTCGAAGCGTCCGCCGGGCTCCAGCAGAGGGAGATCGGGGCCGCCCGCGACGAGGGCGTTGGTCGGTGCGGTCATCGCCTCGTACGCGATCACGTCGTCATCGGGTGGGGCATAAACCTGCGCGAATCGGTACCCGGTACCGAGTCGCAACTCGATCCGCCGGCCACCCCCGGCGAGGACGAACGGCGCGCCTTCCTCCGGCGCCAGATAGGCGTCGTCGAAGGTCCTCGACCCGAGGCGGCCGCCCTCGACGCGAACCGGGTCACGCCTGCCCGTGGGGAGCATGCGGCGATCGAGCTCGAGGCGTTCGCGCACCGGCATCTCGACCTCCCAATCGGCGCGAGCGATGCCGGGCAGGCGGAGGTAGGTGTGGTACCCGAAAGAGATCGGCACCGCCCCATCGTCCGAGGCGAGGATCGTCGTCGTGATTCGCAGCTCGGTTGCCTGGAGAGAGGCGTCCAACAGCACCTGGTGTGGGAAGGGGAACGCGTCCAGCAGCTCGTTGTGGCTGGCGAAATCGAAGCGAGCCAATAGCACGCCGCCGTCGTCGGTGCCCTTGTGCGCTTCCATGGACCATCCGCTCACGGCGGCGAGCAGGCCGTGGATCGGAAGGCCGTTCGCGTCGAGCGCGGGCGGCGGTGAGTCGAGGGCGAGCTCCACGACGCTGCCGGCGACTGGGAAACGGGACAGTGCGAGGCGGTTCGCCCACGGGTGCAGGAGCGGGATTCCCATCGTCGAGTGCTCCTCGATGTAGGTGCGCAGGCCGCCGCGCTGTCCCAGCAGCTCCTCCCCCCGATGGCGCAGGGAACACCCGACCATGCCGGCGCTCGGAACGAACGCCGCCTCCATGCCGCCAGCGGCGTCGGATGAGAGGGTCAGCGCCGAACTTCCCGCGATGGTCCGTTCGCCGATCATCCCGGCCTCAAAACACCGCGATCGGGTTCAGCGGCGATCCCGTTCCACCGGCGATTCGCAGCGGCGCCGCGACGAGGAGGAACTCCCAGCGCCGGTGCCGCTCGCAGCTCGCGGCGAGGTCCTCGAGCTGCAGGTAATCGAGCAGATGGAGGCCCATGGCGTTCAGCGCCAAGGCGTGGATCGGGAAGTCGTTCCCCTCGGTCGTGCTGGGCGCTGTGTCGTTATTCCCGTCCGAGCCCAGAGCCGCCACGCCTCGCTCGGCGAGAAACCGTGCGCAGGTGGGATGAAGGCCGGCCTTGGCCTTGGACGTGTCCCAGGGGCCGAGCTCGGCGTGGCGGCGAGCGTGGCCGGTGCGAACGAGGAGGATGTCCCCTTCGCGGACCGCCGCGGCCTGCTCGCGCTCGCATCCCTCGAGGTCCCCGAGGAAGGCGTTCTCGCCGGGCTCGAGCCACGCGACGCCGCGAAGCCGTGGCACGTCGAGCAGCACGCCGCGGCCCACCAGCCCGTCCTTGAGCACGTCGATGGAGTCGGCGGTCGCGCCTTCGAGGGTCAGTGACTCGCTCGATACACCGTTGTAGAGGAGTCCGTCGACGGCCACGTGGCAGAGCGCGTCGATGTGGCTGTGGGACTCGTTGTGGTAGTCGACGCCGATGAAGTCCTTGGCGAAGCGAAGCGTCCCGGATCCGATGTCGACGTCGCCGAGCATCGTCATCCGATGCACCGCCGGCTCGGGGTTGTCGATCCCGAGGCGCGTGTTGAGCGGAAGGCTCAATGTGACGGTTTCCCCCGTTCGCACCAGTCCGGCGGCGGCGGCGACGTTCTCGGGAGTCAGGAGGTTCAACGTCCCGCGCTGGTCAGACTCGCCCCAGCGCTGCCAGTTGGAGACCGAATCGAACAGCGCCTTGAACTCCGCCGCGCTCAGATCTAGCGTCGAAGGGGACTCTTGCGTGTGGTCCGTCTCGCTCACGCCTGGTTCGTGCGCCGGACTCCACCAGCTTCTCGTTCCCAGGTCATCACCCCGAAGGGATGATCCCCGGCCGGCCCCTGAGCTGGGCCTCGTAGGGGCCGCGTCCGGTCATGCACGCGGCGCCGCATCGCGCCCCCAGCGCAAGCGCGTCGGCGGCATCGAGGCCGCTGGCGAGCCCGTAGGCCAGGCAGGCGGCGAACGAATCGCCGGCGCCGTAGGCATCCACTGGCGGACCGGGGAGAGGCGCGGCGGCCCAGCGGCTGCTGGGCCCATCGACCGAGGTCAGCGTTCCGCCCGCGGCGCCCTCCGAGCGGGCGACGAACAGCGGCGGCGGTTCCAGATCGCCGAGGGCGTAGCGCTCGCCCGCATCGTTTGCGCTCGAGACCAGCATGTCGACCTGCACCCCGCGAAGCGCCTCCTTGGCGCGCACCGTGGCGACCAGCCTGCGCGCCGCTCGCGCCGCTCGCGCGGCGCTCGGGTCGCCGGCCGTGAAGTAGACGGCGTCGGCTTCGGCGAGCTCCCCCCACGGCAGCGCGTCTTCCCCGTGCGGACCGAGGCGCTCGCCCATCACCGTGATCGTCCGCTCGGCGTCGGCGTCGACGTGCACGAAGCCGCGGCGCTGAGGACCTGGGCGCCACGTGGCGGCCACGCGAACGCCCAGGGACTCCAGGCGTCGCTTCGCCTCTCGCCCGAGGTCATCGTCTCCCAGGGCCGTCAGGAACAGGCAGTCGCCCGCGAGTCGCGCCAGCTGCACCGCCGCCACCGCGCCGCCGCCTCCGACCTCCTCCCAGACGTCAAGCGCGTGGACGATCTCGCCCGGGACCGGCACGTGCTCGACCCGGGCGAACTCGACCCACTCGACGTGCCCGACCACGGCTAACCGCATCGGGCGAGATACTCCCTCACCCCGTCGCCTAAAGGGACCGCGGCTGGGGCGAAATCACCTGGACAGGGGGATGCCGCTCGGAGAGGCGCCTCCTAGATTGGGCGCGTGGGTGCCCGAACCGCACTGCCGACCTCACGCCCATGACGACGGTCGACGCAGGCTCGTTCCTGGCGATCGTCCTCACCGCTGCTCTGGCGTCCATCCTCGTAGCGTTCCTCGCCCCGCGCCTGGTTCTGCCTGTCGTGGTCCTGGAGCTGCTCCTGGGCATCGTGATTGGCCCCCAGGGGCTCGGCCTTGCGAACGTAGACGACTTCACCGAGTTCTTCGGCAACCTCGGGCTCGGCATGCTGTTCTTCTTCGCCGGCTACGAGCTCGACCTCCAACGCGTCAGGGGCCGCCCGCTGCAGCTGGGTGCCCTCGCGTGGGCGCTCTCCCTCGCGATCGCCTATGGCATCGGCGGGATCCTCGCGGCCGCCGGCATCGTGCTTTCCCTCATCTATACGGGCTCGGCGATGGCGACGACCGCGATTGGCACCCTGATCCCGATCCTCAGTGATGCCGGTGAGCTGCGGACGCGTTTCGGCACCTACCTTCTGGGCTTCGGGGCTGTCGGAGAGTTCGGCCCGATCCTGTTGATCACTCTCGTGCTCTCGACGACACACCCGCCGCTCGAGGCCCTGATCCTGGCGGCATTCGTGGCCGTCGCCGTCGTCATCGGTCTCATCGCCGTGCGCTCGATCCGCCGCGGCTGGCAGGTGATGGAGCGCGGCATCGAGTCCAGCAGCCAGCTGGCAATCCGGCTGACGGTCGTGCTGATCTTTGCGCTCCTGGCCCTTGCGACCGAGCTCGGGCTCGACCTGCTGCTCGGGGGCTTCCTCGCCGGGCTGATTACCCGGCTTGCGTTGCACGACCGTGACGTGGGGGTGTTCGAGTCGAAGGTGACGGCTGTCGGTTACGGCTTTCTCATCCCCTTCTTCTTCATCACGAGCGGCATGAGCTTCGACCTCGACGCTCTGCTCTCGGGCCCAGGCCCGATCCTGAAGCTCCCCCTCTTCTTCTGCCTGTTCCTCGTGGTCCGCGGCGTCCCCGCCTGGCTCCTTTACCGGCGGGTTCTCTCCGCCCGCGACCGCGCGGCCCTCGCCTTCTTCGGAGCGACACAGTTGCCGTTGGTCGTCGCAATCACGACCGTCGCCGTCGAGTCCGGACACATGAGCTCGTCAACGTCGGCCGGGCTGGTCGGCGCCGCGATCGTTTCCACCCTCGTCTTCCCGCTCATCGGGCTTCGTCTGCGACGCCGACAGGCCGATCGCGTCGAAGAGGACACCGTCCCCACGACGCCGGCGGCCGCATCGACGTGAGCACACCCAGTTTCACCCCGATTGGATGATGCGCGTCACGCGCCTCGACTACAGGATTGCGAGCGATGGGCAGTGCGTCGAAGCTGAGGTCTCCTCGGGTGTCGAACGTGAACGAACCAGGCAAGGCGACTCCTGCTGACGTGTTCGTGGTCTTTGGGATCACGGGCGACCTCGCGAAGGTGATGACTTTCTACTCGCTTTACCGACTGGAGAAGCGCGGGCTGTTGCACTGCCCCATCGTCGGCGTGGCTGTGGACGACTGGACTGTTGACGACCTACGCGAACGCGCCCGCACATCGATCGAAGGGTGTGGCGAGACGATCGACGAGAGCGTCTTCAGCCGGTTCTCCGAGCGCCTCTCATACGTGTCGGGGGATTTCTCCGACTCGGAGACCTTCGAGAAGCTCGCGGCGGCAGTCGAGGGAGCGGCCAGCCCGGTCTTCTACCTCGAGATCCCTCCCTTCCTGTTCGGCACCGTCGTCAAGGGCCTGTCGGAGGCTGGCCTCACCGAGAACGCGCGCGTGGTCATCGAAAAGCCGTTCGGCCACGACCTCGAGTCCGCCCGGGCGCTCGCCGAGGAGATCCACACCTACATCGACGAGTCGCAGCTCTACCGGATCGACCACTTCCTCGGAAAGATGGGCCTAGGGGAGATCCTGTACCTGCGGTTTGCGAACGCAATGTTCGAGCCGATCTGGAACCGCAACTACGTCTCCTCGGTCCAGATCACAATGGCGGAGAGCTTCGGCGTCGAGGATCGCGGTCATTTCTACGACCCTGTTGGCGCCCTGCGGGACGTTGTGGTCAACCACCTGATGCAGGTGGTCGGCGCCACAGCGATGGAGGCGCCGACCGGCGGCGGCGCGGCGATCAAGGACTCGCTCGTCTCGACCTTTCGAGCCATACCCGCAGCCGACCCCGCCCACTACGTGCGCGGGCAATACAACGGATACCGCGGGATCGATGGGGTCGCCGCCGACTCCACGACCGAGACCTACGCGGCCCTGCGGCTCGAGATCGACACCTGGCGCTGGTCCGGCGTTCCCTTCTTCATTCGTACGGGTAAGGACCTCCCGGTCACCCAGACCGAGGTGCGGCTCGTCTTCCGCCATCCCCCGCGGCTGGGCTTTCTCGACCAGGGGTCACGGCGCCCGGAAGCGGACCAGCTCGTGATCAAGCTCGATCCAACGACCGGCATCAGGGTCTTGATCGACGCCCAGCGCGGGGACACTCCACGGCCCGAGCAGATCAACCTCGACATGGAGTTCGCCCAGGAGGGCGGGGAGGGCGCCGCGCCCTACGAGGTCCTGTTGCACGCCGCTATGACGGGCGACAGCGCGCGCTTCAAACGACAGGACAGCGTCGAGGAGACGTGGCGGATCATGCAGCCTCTGCTCGACGCGCCGCCGGAGGTGCACCCTTACGAGAAAGGCTCCTGGGGACCCGCGGCGGCCGACGACCTCGTCGCCGGCCACGGCAAATGGCACGGGCCCTGGATCGAGGCATGAGCGAGGCAGAGGCCAAACCCAAGTCGAAGGGTTCGAGCGCGGTCGACGGCGGAGCGCCAGCTGCCGTTTCCGCCGAAGAGCAGCCCCAGAGCGCTGCCGCGCCGTCGCCGTTCCCGCCAATCGCCGACTACGCATTCCTCTCCAACTGCCATACCGGAGCCCTTGTCGCGCCCGACGGAGCGATCGCCTGGTTGTGTATCCCGCGCTTCGACTCTCCCAGCGTCTTCGGCACGCTGCTCGACCGCGAAGCCGGCCATTTCCGGCTCGGGCCGTTCGGCATCAATGTGCCCGCCGGCCGGATCTACGAGAACGGGACGAACATCCTCCTAACCACCTGGCACACCCCGACCGGGTGGGTCGTGGTCCGAGACGCGCTGACCATGGGACACACGCGAAGGCAGGACCAGGTCACCCCTCACACGCGGCCACCCGCCGACTACGACGGTGACCACATGCTCGTGCGGACCGTCCACTGCCTCGAGGGGCGCGTGGAAATCCAGCTGGTCTGCGAGCCCGATTTCGACTACGGCCGCGTCCCCGCCGAGTGGTCACTCGTGAACGGTGACCTCCACACGGCCGATGCGACCGCCGCGGACGTGACGATGCGCCTCGCAACCGACATGGCGCTCGGCATCGAGGGCGACTGGGTCCGCGCCCGCCACACGATCGGGGAGGGCGAGCAGGTCTATTGCTCGCTGTCCTGGGCCGAGGAGCTGGACTCGCCGAAGGATGTCGACGAGGCCAACGAGCGGCTGGCGGCGACGACCCGCTACTGGCGCCATTGGCTCGGGCATGCCCACGTACCCGACCACCCCTGGCGCGAGCCGATTCAGCGCTCCGCGCTCGCTATCAAGGGCCTGACCTACATGCCGACCGGAGCGACCGTCGCGGCCCTCACGACGTCGCTGCCCGAGACGCCGGGCGGCGAGCGCAACTGGGACTACCGCTACACCTGGATGCGCGACTCGACCTTCACGCTCCAGGCGCTGCACTTCCTGGGCCTCGACTGGGAGGCCGACGAATTCATGCAGTTCGTCGCCGACCTCGAGGGCAACGAGGACGGCGCGCTGCAGATCATGTATGGAATCGACGGCAGGCGCGACCTGACCGAGTCCACCAGGGATGACCTCTCCGGGTACGCAGGAGCCAGACCGGTGCGGGTCGGCAACGGCGCGTTCGACCAGCGTCAGAACGACGTTTTCGGGGCCGTGCTCGATTCGATTCTGCTCCACACACGCCGCTCACAGCGGCTTCCGAGGCGGCTGTGGCCGATCGTGCAGGCGCAGGCCGAGTGCGCGACCAAGGTCTGGCGGGATCCCGACCAGGGCATCTGGGAGGCCCGCGGCAAACCCCAGCACTACGTGTCCTCCAAGCTGATGTGCTGGGTCGCCCTCGACCGGGCCTCGAAGCTGGCCGGAATCCGTGGTGACAATGAGCTGGAAAAGACCTGGCGCTCTACCGCTGAAGAGATCAAGGCCGACATCCTGGAGCACGGCGCCACGGACGGCGTGCTGCGCCAGCATTACGACACCGACGCCCTCGACGCCTCCACGCTGCTGGCGGCGATCTTTGGCTTCCTCCCGCCTGACGACGAGACGCTGCACAAGTCCGTCCTCGCCATCGCCGATGACCTGACCGAGGACGGGTTCGTCCTGCGCTACCGGACCGACGAGACCGACGACGGCATGGCGGGCAAGGAAGGCAGCTTCCTGATCTGCTCCTTCTGGCTGGTCTCGGCGCTGGCGACCGTCGGCGAGATCCAGCGGGCGCGCGACCTGATGGAGAAGCTGCTGAGCGTTCGCTCACCGCTGGGGCTCTACGCCGAGGAGTTCGACACGGGCACCGGCCGCCACCTCGGAAACTTCCCTCAGGCCTTCTCCCACCTGGCGCTGATCGAGGCGGCGGCGAGGATCATCGTCGTCGAGCGCCTGAGGGAGCTCTCGTAGTGGACACATACGACGTGATCGTGATCGGCAGCGGCGCCGGTGGCGGCACTCTCGTCCACCACCTCGCCTCCTCGGGCAAGCGGATCCTGCTGCTCGAGCGCGGAGACTGGCTGCCGCGTGAGCCCCAGAACTGGCTCGCGGAGGACGTGTTCGTCGACAACCGCTACGTCTCGCCAGACACCTGGTACGAAGCCGACGGCAAGCCGTTCCAGCCCCAGGTCCACTACTTCGTCGGCGGCGCCACGAAGCTCTACGGGGCGGCGCTTTACCGCCTACGCGCCGAGGACTTCGGCGAGCTTCGACACCACGACGGAGTTTCGCCCGCCTGGCCGATCGGCTACGACGCGCTGGAGCCGTACTACACGCAGGCCGAACAGCTGTACAAGGTGCACGGCGCGCGGGGGGAAGATCCGACGGAGCCCCCGGCCAGCGCGCCGTATCCCTTCCCGGCGGTTTCCCACGAGCCGCGGATCCAGCAGCTCTCCGACGATCTGGCCGCTGCCGGTCATCATCCCTTTCACGCGCCCTGCGGAATCATGCTCGACGAGAGCAACATGCCGTTCAGCAGGTGCGTCCGCTCTCCCGACTGTGACGGCTTTCCCTGCCTGCTCCACGCGAAGTCAGATGCCGAGGTGCTGGCGGTCCGGCCGGCGCTCGAGCACCCGAACGTCACCCTGCTGACGAACGCGCAGGCCGTCAGGCTCGAGACGAATGAGCCGGGGACCGCGGTAACGGAGGTTGTCGTCGAGCGCGAGGGCGAGGAGGAGCGCTTCGCCGGTGACATCGTGGTCGTCTCATGCGGGGCGGCCAACTCGGCAAGGCTCCTCCTGATGTCGGCGACCGACAAGCATCCGAACGGTCTCGCCAACGGCTCCGATCAGGTGGGGCGCAATTTCATGTTCCACGACAGCGTGGCCGTGCTCGCGCTCTCGCGGGAGGAGAACCCGACGATCTTCCAGAAGACGCTCGGGCTCAACGACTTCTACTTCGGGGCGGACGACTTCGAATACCCGCTCGGGAACATCCAGATGGTCGGCAAGTCGCAGGCCCCGATGTTCCGGGGCGAAAAGCCCACCGAGACAAAGCTGGCTCCGCAGTGGACGCTGGAGCGGATCGCCCGCCACGCGGTCGACTTCTGGCTCTCGACCGAGGACCTGCCGAACGCCGAGAACCGGGTGGTTGTGGATGGCGCGGGCAGGCTCACGCTGAGCTACACGGAGACGAATGCCACCGCGAAGCGACAGCTCTACCACAAGCTCAGGTCCATGCTGAGCCACCTCGGCATGCACTCCGACCACCTGTTCACCAAGCACGCCTATATGAAGAACGAAATCCCCGTCGCCGGCTGCGCGCACCAGGCGGGGACGTGCCGCTTCGGCGCCGACCCGGCCAACTCAGTGCTCGACGTCCACTGCAAGGCGCATGAGCTCGACAACCTGTACGTGGTCGACACCAGCTTCTTTCCGAGCATCGGCGCCGTCAACCCGGCGCTGACCGCAATGGCGAACGCCGTGCGCGTCGGGGATCACCTGCTCGGCCGGATCGCGGCTCAGCCGATCCAGTGACGGCCTCACCCCGGGCGTCAGGCTCGCGGCGATGATGCAGCTCGAGGTCTTCGGGGAGTCAGCGGCGATGGCGGCCGTCGCGGAATCGCTCGACCAACTCCAAGGTGTGAGCCGTGTCAGGCGCCTCGATGCGACCCGGCCCGGGCACTCAGTCGTCGTGGCCGCCGTGCGCCCCAGGGCGGTCGACACGCTGCTCGAGGAGCTGCGGCGACTCGGCGTTCCGGACCCTGCCGCCACCGTGACGCGGCTGGAGGTCGTCGACTGGACTGCCACCCGGCCAGCTGAGACGAGCCTCGTGTGGGCCGACGTGCTCGGCCAGGCCTGGCTCAACGCCCGACCGATCGCACGCTATCTGGTCTTGATGTCGGTGGCGGGTGTGATCGCCGGCTACGGGGTGATCGACCGCAATGTGATCCTCATCGTCGGCGCGATGGCCGTCAGCCCAGACCTGCTGCCGATCACCGCGATCGGCGTGAGCATCGTCGGCCGTCGCCCGCGCCTCGCGGGTGAGGCCTTTCTGACACTCGCGGTCGGTCTGGCGGCGGCCATCGTCGCGGCGGCAATCGTGACGTTTGCCCAAGATCAGCTCGAGCTGATCCCGTCCGGATTCAGCCTCGATACCGCCTCGACCGCGCTCGGGGGTCTGACGAAGGTCAACGACGAGACGATTGTGGTCGCACTCGTGGCTGGCGTGGCGGGCATGCTCGCGCTCGAGACCCGGGCCAGTTCGACTGTTGGCGTGGCGGTTTCGGTGACGACGATCCCCGCCGCTGCGTACCTCGGTGTCGGGGGCGGGCTCGGCGAGCTCTCGACTGCGATCGGCGCGCTGGGCGTACTCAGCATGAATGTCGCGATGATGGTGCTGGGCGCCTGCGCCACGCTCGTCGTTCAGCGCACCGTCAGGCGACGTGCCGGCGCGCGGCCAAAGGCGACGGCGGGCGCTTAATCCACATCCGCAGGCTCCTCGGACGCGAGGCGCATGAGGTACGGCCGGCCCCCCGCCTGCTCGATCGCGACCCTGGCGATCACCTGTTGCGCTGTGATCGTCCGCTCACCGCGGCCCGTGCCGATGAAGCTGAGCGCCCATCGCAGGACGGTGATGAACCGGTTTCTGAAGCCCGTCAGGAACGCGAGGTGAACGAACAGCCACATCAGCCATCCCATAAAGCCGGCGACCCGGATTCCCTTGAAGCTGACGACGGCCCGGAAGCGCGAGATCGTCGCCATGCTGCCGAGATCGCGGTAGCGAAACGGCTTCGAGCCCTCGCCGCGAAGACGCCGCTTGATCGTGGCCGAGGCGTGAATGCCCTCCTGCATCGCGACCTCGGCCACGCCCGGCAGATCATCGAGAGCAGCCATGTCGCCGATCGCAAACACCTCCGGATGCCCCGGCAGTGAGCAGTCGGGCAGCACCGCAATGCGACCCGCCCGGTCACACTCGGCGCCCGACTCGTCCGCGAGCATCCTGGCCAACGGCGACGCTTTGACTCCCGCCGCCCAGATCTTGGTTCGGGCGGGGACCCGCTGCACCTCCCCGTCCTCACTCTTGACCTCCACACCGCCGCGGTCGATGCCGGTGACGATGCTGTGCGGGTGGATTTCCACCCCCTGGCCCTCCAACTCCTTCGCGGCCTTGGCGGAGAGACGATCGCCGAACGTGGCGAGTATCTCCTTGCCCCCGTCGAAGAGCAGCACGTGGGCGCTCTTGGAGTCGATCGTGTGGAAATCCCTGGGCAGGACGCGGCGCGCGAGCTCGGCTATCTGACCGGCGATCTCGACTCCGGTCGGGCCGCCACCGACGACTACGAACGTGAGCCAGGCGCGCCTCTTCTCAGGGCTCTCCTCCAGCGCTGCCATTTCGAATGCCGAAAAGATCCTCCCCCTCAGCTCCAGAGCGTCGTTGATGGTCTTCATCCCCGGTGCCCAGCGAGAGAACTCGTCGCGACCGAAGTAGGAGCTTCCGGCACCGGTGCCGACAATCAGGCTGTCGTAGGGAATCGTGAAGCGCTCCCCGTCGGGCCTCATGGCGGTCACCGTGTGCGCGTCCAGATCGAAACCCACGACCTCCGCGAGCTCGACCCGCGCGTTGCGCTGACCGCGGAGGATGTTGCGTATGGGTGGAGCGATCTGGCCCTCCGAGAGGATGCCGGTTGCCACCTGGTAGAGGAGCGGCTGGAAGAGGTGATGGTTAACCCGATCTACCACCGTGACGTAGACCGGGGCATGTCTCAGGTAACGCGCCGCGAACAAGCCGCCGAACCCGCACCCGACGACCACGACTTGGTGCGCTCCCAATGGGGGTGCGTCAACGGCCGATGGGTGGGATGCGGCAGCGTCTTCGATGGTTCCCTTCCGATGCGGCTTGGCTTCCGCGGCGCAGGTCCGCGGCTGTTTGCAGCGGCGAGGCGACCGTAGGCAGACAAACCGCGCGCCGCATCACCCCGATGAGGTGAATCGTCTGCCTGGATACTGTCTCACGGCGCTGAACCAGCTATCCACGAAGGCTCGAAATCCGGTCGTGCTCGTCGCCCGGGGGCTCCCGGAGGTCGGCCGCGAGCGCCTTGCCGGCGGGTCCGAGATCGTGGAGGGTGGCCTCGACGCGACGCCGGAGCGACTGCTCGAGCTCGCACCGGGAGCGGCAGCGATCGTCGCCGATCCGACGGTGATCGTCGGTGAGGGGCTGCTCCAGGCCGCTGGACGCGGGTTGCGGATCGTGGCCAACTTCGGCGTGGGCTTCGACAACGTCGATCTCGCGGCGTGTCGGCGCCGCGGCGTCTTCGTCACCAACACTCCTGACGTGCTCACCGATGCCACCGCGGAGCTGGCGCTAGCGTTGACTCTCGCCGCTGCGCGCCGGATCACCGAGGCGGAAGCGGAGCTCAGGGCTGGGCGCTGGACCGGCTTTGATCCCGGTGCCTATCTAGGGCTCGAACTCAGCGGCGCGACATTCGCCGTCATCGGGATGGGGCGGATCGGGTACCGCTACGCCCAGCTGGTTCGGGGACTGGCGGGCGAGCTCGTCTACGCGAGCCGCACTCCGAGCGAGGTGGCCGAGCAGGAGCTCGGCGCGGTTCGTCTCCCCGTTTCCGAGCTCCTCCGCCGAGCCGACGTGATCAGTCTTCACCTTCCCGCGACGCCGGAGACCGCCGGCGCGATCGGCCGAGCCGAGCTCGCGGCTATGGGGTCGTCCACAATTGTCGTCAACACCGCCCGCGGATCGCTGGTGGATTCGGCCGCGCTGGCGGCGGCGCTGCGCGAGGGCTCAATCGGGGCTGCGGGTCTTGACGTGTACGAACGCGAACCGGAGGTCCCACGCGAGCTGCTCGAGGCACCCAACTGCGTCCTGCTCCCGCACATCGGCTCGGCGACCGCGCGCACCCGCGACGCGATGGCGCGACTGGTCGCCGACAGCGTGCTCGCCGCACTCCGAGGTGCCGAGCCGTCAAACCGGGTGGCGTAGCTCGAGTGACCGATCACCCCGATAGCGTGATGAACCGGCACCGCCCACCGCTTAGGTTCGGCTGACCGGCCACAGTTCGGAGGAGGTAAACGTGCCCGCACGCGCAGGAGTCGCACGCGGCCGCCTGGGAGCGGTCTGGCGTCCTGCGACAGGAACGTAGGATCGCCAGGATGGAACCCCCATCCGACGAGGGTGCCGGCGGCTTCGGGGCGCGCCACGCGGTCCTGCGCGTAGTCGTGGTCTTGCTGCTGACCGCGGCCAGCCTCCATCTCATGAGCGCGATCCTGGGCGGGTTCGCGATCGAGGGCACCGGGACGGCCCTGTTCTCGGCGGCACTGATCGGGCTCATCAACGCGCTCGTCTGGCCGCTGCTGATCCGCATCGCGCTGCCGTTCACCGTGCTCACGCTCGGCCTTGGCGTCCTGCTGCTCAACGGCGCCGTGGTCTGGCTCGTCTCAGTAATCGACCCGGACATGCACGTCCGGACCCTGGGCGCTGGGATCGCCGTCGCCATCGGCATCACCGTCGTGAACACGCTCGTGACCTCACTGCTGGCGATCGATGACGACGACTTCTACTACCGGAACGTGATCCGGCGCCAGGGGCGCCGGATAGCCTCGCCCGACGCGGAGTCGGGGGTCCGGGGCGTGTACTTCCTCGAGATCGACGGCCTCGCGCACGCGGTCGTCCAGCGAGCGCTTCGCGACGGCCACCTTCCGACGCTCGGACGCTGGATGCGTGAGGGCACCCACCGCCTGCTGCGCTGGGAGACGGACTGGTCGTCGCAGACCGGCGCCTGCCAGGCAGGACTCCTTCACGGGTCAAACGACGACATGCCGGCCTTTCGGTGGTGGGAGAAGGAACGGGACGCTCCCATCGTCACCAACCATCCGCGCGATGCGGCCGAGCTCGAGCGCCGGCACTCGAACGGTCGCGGCCTGCTCCATGAAGACGGCGCCAGCCGGGCCAACATCCTCTCCGGGGACGCAGCGCACACCCTGCTGACGATGAGCACCGTGCTCGACCGGCATCGGCCGGGGCGGATCGGCCAGGACTACTTCGCCTACTTCGCCAACCCCTACAACGTCACCCGCACGATCGCGCTGGTGGTAGGCGACATCGCCCAGGAGCTGTTCTTCGCGGCCCAGCAGCGGCGGCGCGATGTCCGGCCGCGAATCAAGCGGACCTTCACCTACGCGCTGATCAGGGCTTGGGGAACCGTGATCCAGCGCGACCTCCAGGTCTCGGCCGTGATCGGCGACCTGTACGCTGGTCGGCCGGTCGGCTACACGACCTTCCTCGCCTACGACGAGGTCGCTCACCACTCCGGCGTCGAGCGGGTCGATGCGATGGCGGTGCTTCGCAGGCTCGACCATCAGATCGCGCGGATCGAGCGCGCCGCCGCCGATGCCCCGCGGGACTACGAGCTTGTGGTGCTCGCCGACCACGGCCAGTCGCAGGGAGCGACCTTCCTCGACCGTTACGGCATCTCGCTCGGCGATCTCGTCGAGGAGGCCTGTGAGACGACCAACGTCCGCGCCGAGCAGGCGCACAGCGACGAGTCGGCCTCATACCTCGCCGCCTCGCTGACCGAGGCGAGTCAGGCCGACAACATGGCGGCCCGGAGAATTCGCGCGTCAACCCGAGATCGCAGCGTCGACGGTGAGGTCAGGCTCGACGAGCACCCGCGAGATGCTCCCGGCAAGGACGAGCTGCCGCCGGAGCTTTCGGTGATGGCCTCCGGCAACCTCGGACTGATCTCGTTTCCTCGCGAGCCCGGCCGGCTGACCAAGGAGCGAATCGACGCTCTGCACCCGCGCCTGATCCCGACGCTGCGCAAGCACCCCGGAATCGGCTTCCTCCTCGTGCGGTCGGAGAACGATGGGCCGGTCGTACTGGGGGCAGAGGGAATCCTCTATCTCGGCTCAGGTCAGGTCGAGGGCGGGGACCCGCTCGCACCGTTCGGCCCGAACGCCGCGGATCACGTCAGGCGCACGGACGGCTTCCCTCACTGCCCCGACATCGTCCTCAACAGCACCTACTGGGCCGAGACTGACGAGGTGGCCGCATTCGAGCAGCTCGTCGGCTCACACGGCGGCATGGGCGGCGAGCAGTCGCACCCGTTCGTGCTGTTCCCGAGCGACTGGCCGCAACCCGACAAGCCCGTTATTGGCGCCGAGACATTGCACCGCCACATGCGGGGCTGGCTTGCAGACGTCGGCCACGACGCGTATCGAGACCTCCAGACCGGTTAGGTTGCGACCCGAGATAAAGGCGAGCTCGACGTGGACTTTCTGAAAATTCTCCCACTGGCGTTCGTGATGATCGCGGGGCCGCAGATCCTCAGCGCGATCTTCCTCGCCACGAGCGAGCACTGGCAGCGCAACTCGGCGGCATTCATCCTCGGCGCGGCGCTCTCGATCACGATCTTCGTCACCGCCGCCTACCTCATCGGCGGCGGCGGCCGTGAGGGTGGGCCCTCAGGCGACACGGTCTACGTGATCATCCTCGTGCTCCTGGTGGCTGCGGCGATCCACGCATACGTGAAACGGGAGGAGTCTGAGCCCCCGAAGTGGATGGGCAGGCTGCAGACCGCGAGCCCGCGCTTTTCGTTCACGCTCGGGTTCCTCCTGCTCGGCATCTTCCCGACCGACATCCTCACTTCGGTCGCGGTTGGTGGCTACCTCGCCGCCCACAACGACGCGTGGGCAGATGCGATCCCCTTCATCCTCCTCACGCTCCTCTTTCTCGCGCTGCCGTCGCTCCTCCTGTTGATCTTCCGCGAGCGGGGGGAGAGGTTCCTTCCCAAGGCGCGCGACTGGATGCACACGAACTCGTGGATCGTCAACGAGGTCGTGATCGTCTTCTTCATCCTGATCACGATCGACAGCCTGGCGGGATAGCGGCACACGGCGAACACGAGGCGTCGGAGGGCACCTGGGAGCGCGATGAGACCGACGTCGCCTGGATCTACGGGTCGATCCTGACCGCCGCTGGTGTAGCAGTGGCGACCGATGTCAAGGCCTCGGACTCGGGCGACGTTCTCGTCTACACGGCGGCGACGATGCTCGTCGTCTGGCTGGCGCATTCCTACGGCGTCTTCGTCGGGCACGGAGGCAGGATTGACCTGCCGGACAGGACGCCGCGCCTCTTGCACGCGCTACGCAC
>JBKPDQ010000028.1:0-7907 GCA_046728015.1 Actinomycetota bacterium | reverse complement strand
ATCCAGGTGACTCCCGCGAAGAAGTGGATCCACCGCAAGAGGAACAGCCAGCCTTCACCACTCGCCAGCGCCATACCGTGCCTCCCTGTGCGTGTGGGTCAGCGACGCCGAATCCGCGGGCCCAGATCTCGAACAGACCCGTGAGTGCCGTGGCCGAGCCGCAAGACGCCGTCCGTGCTGCGAGCGACACTCGAGGCAACCGGTCCTCCATGCCGGGTCCGCGGGGACGTCGTGGTGCGCGTGATTGACCAGTTCGATTACAGCCGGGCCCCTCCGAGGTGTCAACCCCGGGTCAGGGTCCCCGGGGGAGCCCGACCGAACGTCGCGAGACGGAACGTCGCCCGGCAGGCGCCGCGCGGGCCGCCCTTCCCCGCTACGGGACGCGAGGCTCCCACCCGCTAGGCGAGGGGACACGGGGTCCCCGCGGGCTGCCGGCAGTCGCGCGCCGCGGGGTGTGTGGTGGGGAGCGCCGGGAACCGCGCCTGCCGGGCCGCTCCCGACGACGTCGCCGCACGGCAAAGATTGCGTTTGACAAGGCCGTCGCTTGTGCGGGGGCCGGAAACGTCAGCGGGATCGGGAGTCGCCGCTGGACGACGCGCAGCCGCTCGACGATGACCGGCGACACGAGCGACGCGGGGCCGAGTACTGACGTGGAGGGCGCTACCATTTCATGGCTCACCGTCCAAGAGGACGGGCCGATGATCGCGACCGGCCCGAGGACCTTGTCCGCGGTGACCGTGCGAGGACCTCCTAGTCGCCGGGCTTCCCTTCCTGGGCGTGGACGAGGACCAGCTCGAACCGCTCCTCGCGGCCCGTCGGCTGGAGCGCGATCTCGAACGGCACGCTGGTGCGGCCGAACCCACCCCAGAGGTGGCTCTCACCGCGGCTCACGACGCGGCCGTCCCGATCCACCCCGAAGAGCGCCAGCTTGGCCCAGGAGACGATGCGGGTCGGCGACTCGGCCAGCCCCACGGCACGAACCATGGCCGGCTCCCGGATGAGTGCCCAGCGGAGGTGGAACTGCCCCTGGTCGGTCCGGTTCGGAAGGTCGGCCGGGATGGCGATCGCCGAGCTCGCGGCGCACGCGGCGGCCCCCAGCGCCAGGATCACGAGTCCCAGCGCCACCCAGCAGCGCGCGCGACCGGTCAGGCGGCTCCTCGCGGTCATGGCGTCTCACCTCCTACCTGGTAGAACGCCCCAGCCCCCCCGGAAGGTCCACCAGAGGAGATGCGCGGTGGATCGCGGCCATCTGCCCCGGCGAGGATCCGGAGGGCCACAACCTGTGACATCACGGCCGACCGCTCCGTAGGCGGCAGGTGGATCACCGAGAAGGTGGCGAGGCGGTGACCGGAACCGGGCGCGGTCCGGATTCGACCGCTACCACGTCGTCGCCTGAAGGGCCTCGGGGCCGCCACCGCCCGCATGGCGGTGCGCGACGCACACAAAGTCCGCCACGCTCCGCGCGGCGGGCGGGAAACGGTGAAACGCGCAGATCGGATGAGGGTTGGTGGCGGTGGGAGGAATCGAACCTCCGACACGGGGCTTGTGAGACCCCGGTCTGGGCCTGTTCCGACAGGGACTTCGCCGCTTGGCGCTACGATCTTCACTACGAAGTGCCCCCTGGGGGACGGGGCTTCTTCGGCCGCAACCCCCGCTCGAGCGTGCGAGCGGCCTTCAGCATCGTCGGCTCGTCGGAGTGGGCGTAGATCCCGAGAGTCGTGGTGATCTGCGCGTGGTCGAGCCACGTCTGGACGGTCTTGGGGTCGACGCCCGCCCGAGTCATCACGGACCCCGTCATGTGCCGCGCGTCGTGGAAGCGGAGCATCGCAAGTCCGCAGGCTTTGCGCGTCCGGTCCCACGCCTTCTTTGGGAAGGCGCGGAGGGTTTCGCTGTACCGGGTGATCATCCTCGGGTCGTGCCGGCGCCAGAGGGGCCCCTTGACCACGCCGAGGCTCCGGATAAGCTCAGCCAGCGGTCGCGTTACCGGTATCCAGTAATCGCGGCCCCGATGGCGACCGCGGCCGCGCTTGGCGTTGTGCGCGCGTAGCCAACCGGGCCGCTCCTGGAAGTGCTCGACGGAGAGAGCCATCACCGCCCCCTCTCGGAGTCCGGTATGGAGGCCGGTGAACAATACCGGATACAGCTCCGGTTCATGGGCCTTGGCGTGCTCGAGGAGGCGCTCCCAGGTTTCGGCATCCGGGAGCATCGGCGCGGGGCGGTCGACGGTCGGGAGGCGCACGCGGCGCGAGGGATCCCGCTCGAGCAGCGGCGGATCCCAGACGTTCATGGCCAGGTTGCAGAGATGACGAAGGACCTTCAGGTAGTGGGCGACGGTTTGCTCACCGCGGAAGCGAATCTTAGCCTGTACGTCCGGTCCCTTCGTCTGCTTCGCATAAGGCTCCGCCTCGAGTGCTGCCCGCCCCTTGGCGATTACGTCGGCGGTCAGAGCCTGGAGGTAGTGGATGCCGTGGCGCTCGAAGAAGGCGACCCACCATCCGAGACGCGTTAGATCCTTCGCCAAGTCCACCTTCCGCTCCAGGCGTTTCGTCTCGGCGTAGCGTTCAAGAACCTCCTTCCAGGGTGTCAACCGCGGACGTAGCGGACCCCAGCGTGCCTCGAAGCCGGCCTTTTCCGCCCGCCGACGCTCGCGCCGGCCCGCCTCGATCGCGAGGCTCCGCGTTGAAAACCCCCGGACCTCGCTCAGCCTGCCGTGACACCAGAACCGGAAGCCGAATGTTGTCCCACGGGGTCCGACGTAGCGGGTGACGGTGACACCGACGCGACCCACGGCGTTACTCGTCCTTCTGGACAGCCGTGATGACGCCGTCGCCGGTGTTGTACTGACAATGCCAGCTGACGTCCCCATAGGAGCACTGCTGCTGGTGGCTACCACGCTTACCGGCGCACCGCGTCAGGTCAAATCCCCTCGTCGAGACATTGCTCACGCCTCCTGCTCCGGGGCTGAGCGCGGCATGGTGGGGTGATGGACCTCTGCGCTGACGCCGCCGCCGTTGAGATTGACGCCAACCCACGGTTCGATATGCGGCAGCATGGCGACAAGCAGCCCGCGAAACAGCACGCGCAGGACCATCACAACCGGAGCCCACGGAGCGCTCGGCTCTGGCTTCCTCGAGCGCGTCTGCTGCTCGGATGCGAATGGTCCCGCATGTGCGGAAGTCCGAGGAACGCGCCGATGAACCCGTTTGGCGAATTGGCACGTGGTGGCATTCGATCCGCCCGACGCCCCACTTCTCCTTCTCACTCAGGCAAATGCTACCTTCATGCGTTGGGGCATGCTTCGAAGCCAGGAAGCTTGGCAGACTCTCACCCTGGGTAAACTGGCAGCGTCATCGGGACCGGTGTGCTCGCTAGTCTGCGCCCCAGGGCGGTCATGATTCAAGGGCAAGAGCTCAGTAAGAGCTCGGCTACTCGGCTGGGCGGGGGCCATCGGCTCGTTTGGTCAAGCCGATCGGCCCGCCTTCGCCGCCGACGAGCCCGGTGCTCGAAGGGACGCCCACCGGGGTTGTCGACCCGCCTCGATCATGCGCGCCAGCTCGGCCTCTTCGATTCGGACGGTGCTGCCGATTTTCACGACCGTGAGACGTCGCTGGAAGATCCATCGGCGGATGGCGGCCTCAGTGACATTGAGGGCTTCGGCGGCTTGCGGCACGGAGTAGAGACGGGTCAACGCTATGATCGCCTGCTTTCCTGTCAATCTGCGGCGGTCACCGGATCGGCTCGCTGGGACCTCTGTCCCCCGACGGCGGGAGGGCCCAGCTGGATGTCGTGCTGGACGAGCCACGCGCGGACGGCTTCCTCGCCGTCGAGGGTCTCCGCATAGACCAGGAGGTCATCAGCGACGAAGACCTTTCCGTGACACGAGCCGACGATCAGGACGCTCGGTCGCTGAGCGGCATGTGATGTCGAGAGGAAGGCGGGTTGGAGAGCCGGATGGTCCTGGGGGATCCGATCCCCTTCCGGCGTGCCTCGCCGTCCAGCGGTCGATCGCGAGGTGCGGGGCGTGCGGCCAGATGCTTTCATGGCGAACCGTCGTCGCGGCCCGGGGCCCCCTCGGTAAGTGGCGTAGCGACTGAACGTGCGGAGAGATGGTTCAACTCAGGGGCATTCCGGTCGGCGGTCTTGACCTTCCGGTGGCCGAACCACGGGGGCGACGGGGTCCAGGCAGGCGCCAGGAGTCGCCCCACGTCCGGCCGGCGCTTGAGGAAGGCCGCGAGGGCCCGCCCGTCGGCGGCCAGGAGAGACCAGGGATCCGCGCCGGCATCCGTGGCCGCGCGGAAGACGGCCGCCGAGTCGTACCGGCCCTTCGCCGGGAAGAAGCCGAGTTCGAGACCCTCGAGGGTCAGGGGCTCGCGGTCCTGCAAGTACGCCTTCAGGCGCTCGCGGAGTCGACCCACGCGCGCCTCACCGGTGAGGAGCAGCCCCGCGAGGCGGCGGGCCTCGGCGTCGTCGGCGATCGGTGTCTCGTCCATCGCCTCGAGCGCGGCTTGGCCCGCCGGGCAGCGGTTCACCCACGGGCACGTGCCACACGCCGTCGAGGGCCGGGGTGGGAACGCCCGCGGATCGTCCGATGCCGCGAGGGCCACGGCGATCCTGGATGCAAGCGCGCGGGCCCAGGCCAAGGTCTCGGCCGCGTCGGCCCGGATCAGCACGACACGGGCGACCCGCCCGGTGCGGAGGTAGTGGTACTCGACTGAGATCCGCTCGAGGCGCGGCGCCCACGCCCAGAGGAGTGCCGCATAGAGGCCCGGCGCCCACGCGAGACGAAGCCCCTGCTCGTCCTCGCTGACCCAGCCGCTCTTCCAGTCGAGGACGGTGCCGTGCTGCTGCTCGACGCCGACCAGATCGAGGCGGCCCCGGATGAAGGCGGCCGGCGCGTCCCACGCGACCCGCCGGCCGCTCGCGTCCACAGCCAACGCGTGCTCGACGGCCACCCGTCGCCCCCCCGCCACCCGTAGATCGCCTGGTCGTCGTCCCCGGCCAGGGTGACGGCGCCGTCCGGCGCCGCGAGGGCCTCGACGAGCGCGTGCTGGAGGCCGCAGAGGTCCTGGGCCTCGTCAACCAGGAGCGCGCGGAAGCGCGTGCGCAACCCCTCCCGGACCGCGGCGTCCTGGTGGAAGAGTGCGAGCGGCGCCGCCAGCAGGTCCGCGAAGTCGAACGCGTTCGCCTCCCGGCACCGGGTCTCGTAGGCGGCCAGCAGCGCGGGGAGCGGACCGAGGCGGGACGCCGCCGCAGGGCCCGCCCCTGGCGCAGCCTGGCCCTTCGCCCGTTCGACGGCCTCGACCAGGGTCGCGAGGTCGCCCTCAAGGTCGAGTTCCTCCACGAGCCGCCCGATCAGCCGGCGCGTGTCCTCGCGGTCGAAGATCGTGAAGGCCGCCGTGCGGCCCAGCCTGGCGCCATGCCGGCGCAGGAGCCAGGCGCCGAACCCGTGGAAGGTCCCGGCCCACAGCTCGCGCGCCAGCGGGCCGAGGGCCCGGACGAGGCGCCCGCGCAGCTCGTCCGCGGCGGCCCGCGAGAACGTGAGGGCCAGAATGGCGACTGGCTCCACCCGCTCCTGCTGCACCAGCCACTGGATCCGGTGGGTCAGGATGCGGGTCTTGCCGCTGCCCGGGCCGCACGCGAGCAGCAGCGGCCGCGCCGGGTGTGTCACGGCCGCGCGCTGGGTCGGGTGGAGCGCGGCCAGGGTCTCGTCGAGCGTTGTGAGGGACATGCGACTCCCGAGTGAGCGGTGAAGTCCAGCGGACGACGCCGCGATTGGCGCCGGCCCCGGGCAGCGACGCGATCCCGGTCACGCCCGGTCCGCGTCCCGCGATCGCTTCCACGCGAGGTACCGCTGCGTGAAGCAGTTCGCGCACGGATGCGGATCGGGTTCCGGGGCATCCGCGACCGGATCGGCGAGGTGCACGGTCCATCGAACCGGGCACGGGGCTGCGGCGGCTGCCGCCTTGATGGCCGCGTAGCGCGGCGCGAACCACGCGAGGATCGATTCGGCGCGCGCCGCCCGCTCCTCGGGGACGAGGGCGGCTTCGCGCGCCAGGCCCCGGGCCACCTCGTCCAGCACCGTGAACAGGTCTGTCGCGTCGTGAGCGACGTCAATCACCTCGACAGTCGGACGAGCCATCGTCAAGAGACCTCGGTTGCACAGCCGCTTCGCCTAGCCGTGGCGGAAGCAGGTTTCCCGCGGGGGACCCCTGCGGTCAGACGTGGCCGGGGATTCGGACCTCTTCCTTCCGCGCGGTCCTGAGACGGGTGTCCAGGAGGTTCCGCTCGGCCGCGACCGCCTCGGCCCGCGTGGCGAAGGGGCCGAGGATCTCGCCCGTGGCCAGGATCCGCGCGGTCCAGGCCTGGCACGGCTCGTCCCACTCGACGACGCTCGCTCGCACGGCGTGGACGTGGCCGACGGCCCGGAGGTCGATGGTGTCGGTGTACACGGTGACGACCGTGCCATCCGGCTCGATCCGGTAGCGTTCCGTGCGGCTCATCCGGTGGATGGGTCACGACCGATCCGGACGGAGGAGCCCTCGGCTCGACAGGCCGAGCTCCGTGCCTCGCCGGCGGCGCGGGATGGATCGGGCGGGAGCGCGCGTCGCTCGACGATCACGCCCGCCCACGAAGCTGCCTCGTCGACGAGGGCGCGGCACCCGTCATCGGTCATCCCCTCGACCTGCACCTCGAGGTGCCCGGTCGGGTGGATCCGCACGCGGACGCGCGGCATCGACTCACCCTTCCGCAACGAGCTCGACCACGCCGTCAGCCTGACGCGTGACGGTCACGCGCCAGCCCTTCGCGTGGTACTGCGCAGCGAGCTGGCGCACCGCGTAGGCCGCCGCGAGCCGCCCGAGCCAGGTCTGGTCGTACGGACCGTGCCAGCCCCGCGTCCGCTGCTCCATCACCCCGACGAGGGCGTGGAACGCGCCGTCGGGTCCCCGGACGAAGCCGAGGTCGTTCGCGCCCGGGCCCACGTGCCGCCCCCGGACGAGGAGATGGGCAGACGCTGGCACCTCGATCGTCGGGCCGCGCAGGCACGCGGGTTCCTCATGCCACTCGATCGCAGAGGGCGGGAAGCCGAGATCCGTGAGCGCGGCGGCCAGCACGGCGGGATCCCGGAACTGCGTCTGGATCACGGCGTACTCGCTCAGTCGGCCATCCCTCCTCCAGGAGCCGCACGTCCGGCTCCTGAGGAGGGTGTAGCCGAGCCGGAGCCGGGTGGGTCACGCGGCGGTCGGCGCATCCGACGTCGCCCGGATGGGCTCGGCGTCGTCGGTCCCATCCCCGCCCTGGGTGTCGACGTCGAACCGCCGGAGGGCGCGCCCGGTCAGGACGCTGCGCGGCAAGTCGGTCGTGGCCGCTTCGACCACCGCCTGGAGCCCCGCCGTGAGCACCGCCCGCACGTCGGGTGCCTGCTGCACGGCGCCGGGGTCCAGGCGTCGAGACACGCCTGCTCGAACGCGGCGAGCTCACCGGCCAAGGCGTCGTCGTCCACGAAATTGAGCGCCCGGAAGCGCCGGATCGTTCGGCGCAGCCGCTCGACGGTGCCCTCGCGCAGAGGGCGACCCGAGTGGATGTGGCCGAGCACGGCCGTGCAGGCCTCCGCCACCTGGGCGCGGAAGCCGGCCAGGCTCCGTTCGAGGGCGGCCCCGATCCGGGTTTCGACCTCCGCGCGGTAGGCGGCGTCGCGGGCGCGGCGCGCCCGTTCGGCGTCCGCGACGCCGGCGAGCTCGACCCGCTCGGTTCCGCTCAGCCGCAGTGAGTACGTCCACCAGAATGATCCATGTGCCGGAGCGCACACCCTACGGGATGAAAGGGCGTGTATGCTCACCGCGCACCGGTCGCCCGGGAACGTCGCCAATTTAGGTGGTACTGCGAGTCCGCCCAGAATGTGACGTGGG
>JBKPDQ010000027.1:0-5841 GCA_046728015.1 Actinomycetota bacterium | reverse complement strand
CGAGGTCCACACGCACGCGCCGTGGTCCCCCGGTCTCCTGGTCGCCCACATCGGGCTCCCTGTGCTCGTCGTCGGGGTGGGCCTGACCGTGCTCGCGTCGCTGGTCGCCCGCCGCGTCACGCGCCCCCTGCGTGACTTGGCGGCGGCGGCGGCTCGGCTCGGGGCGGATGTGCGCTTGACGCCCCCGCTCGGCGATCGAGGCCCGATCGAGGTTCTCGAGGCCGCTCGCGCGTTCAACGAGATGCACCAGCAGATTCGCGGGCTGCTCGAGGAGCGAACTCACATGCTCGGCGCCTTGTCGCATGACCTGCGCACGCCCCTCACGCGCTTGCGGCTCCGGGCTGAGCTCGTGCCGGACGCGGACGAGCAGGCCAAGATGGTGAGGGATCTCGACGATATGGAGGCCATGATCCACGCGTCGCTTGCCTTCGCGCGGGATGAGCTCTGCGAGGAGCCCCCGGCGGCCGTGGACGTGGGGGGCGTGCTCGCCAAGATCCGAGACGAGCTCACCGAGGATGGGCAACGGGTGGAACTGCACGGACCGGGGACGGCGCTGGCGGTGGGACAGACACTTGCGCTCAAGCGGGCGCTCCGGAATCTCGTCGAAAACGCAGTCACATACGGCGGGCAGGCCGACATCGCGGTCCGGGCGACGCCGACCGATATCGTGATCACGATCGACGATACCGGGCCCGGTCTGCCGGAAGAGGAACTCGAGAGGGTGTTTGCGCCATTCTACCGCGTCGAACGGTCGCGCAACCGCGCCACCGGCGGAGTGGGCCTGGGACTCACCGTGGCGCGGATGGTTATCCAGCGGCAGGGCGGCAGCATCGCGTTGGCCAACAGGGCCGAGGGCGGCCTTCGCCAGACGGTCATTCTCCCCTCCGCCTGAATGAACGCGTCGCGACGGGACGCAGCAACGGGACGACATCCTTCGGCCAGCTGCTACGGCGCTCGTGTGTTGGCAGGATCACGATCACGGCGAACTCTGGCACTCACCACCGCCGGCATGCAGGTGCAGAATGGAGGGGGCCCATGGTAACTACGCCCCGAGACAGCGTCCCGGGGAAGGAAGCGCAGGCGGTGGCCAACCTTGGCGTCTTCCGCCCGCCGCTCATCTACCTCGCTTCGATCGCCACGGGGCTGGCCCTCCACTGGGCGTGGCCGCGCCCGCTGCTCTCCGATGTGCCAGCGGGACCGGCCGGGATCGCCCTGGTCGTGGCGTCTCTCCTGCTGTTTGGCTTCTCGGCGCAGCGGTTCCGAGCGGCCGGCACGCCGGTGCCCGCTCGGAAGCCGACCACGGCGATCGTCCGGACCGGTCCGTATCGCTTCAGCCGGAATCCGATCTACCTGGCGTTCTCGGTGCTCCAGCTGGGTCTCGCGATCTGGGTAGGCAGCTGGTGGCTCGTCGCCACGCTCGCGGCCGCGATCGCCATCATCCACTACGTGGTCGTGCCGAGGGAGGAGCGGTACCTGGAGGCGAGATTCGGCGCCGAGTACCGGGACTACAAGGCCGCCGTGCGCCGCTGGTTTTAGGCCGGATGATGTACCAAGTCGACGTGGGAGAGAGGCGATGGGATGAAGCGGCTGACCCCCAGCTGGACGTGGTGGCATACAGTGCCCCACTGAGAGCACACGCGCTCAGCCGCTCCCCGTCCCCGGCCTCGCCATGCCCGGTTCGCCGAGGGTAGGCCGGGCTGCGGATGTTCCGGTGCCACGCCTCCCGCTCTTCGTGCTGCACGCCGCGCTGCTGATCTAGCGTGACCGTTCGCTCGCCTCTTCCACGATCACGGCCTCCGGACGCCCGTTCGGAGCCGGGTTCATCATCATCACGACCCATGGAGCGAGCATGGTCATGTCCAGACACGGCATGGTCGTGGGGACTGTCATCAGCGTCCTCTTGGCGGCGGCCTGGTTCGTCCGGTTCGGCGGGGCGCAGGTTCCGGGCCAGGACAGGGGTCATGGCCATCACGGGACGCCCGCGGGGTGGCGGTTCACCTGGCCCGCGGGCGATCCGGTACGGGGACGGGACGTCTTCGCGAAGTATGAGTGCTTCAGCTGCCACGAGGTTCGCGGGGAGCCATTTCCGGTCCCCCGGGACGCCGGGAATGTCGGGCCGGAACTGGCGGAGATGGGACCGGCGCATGAGGCGGAGTACTTCGTCGAAGCGATCATCAACCCGAATGCCGTGGTCGAGCGCGGCAAGGGCTACGAGGCGGCCGACGGTTCCTCAAAGATGCCGTCGTTCAACGATACGCTGACGGTCCAAGAGTTGCTCGATCTGGTCGTGTATCTCAAGGCGCTCCGGCCACCGCCGGCGCCCGGGGCGGTCGGCGGGCAGGGCGGTCATGCGACCCATTGAGCGCCTATCGCGCCGCCACCCGGGATCGATCAACGGCGCCGCGAGCTGGGGCATCACCGCCTCAGTTGGTGAGCGCGTGCCGCAGCGGTCGAAGGCCCGGCCAACTCCTCGCGACGCGGGACGCGGTCCGGAGTGTCGTGTTCTCGCGGACTTGCGCCGAGCTCAGGGAGTTGGCGCGGGAGTTGCCCGTCTGTCGATCCGTGAGGGGCTGTGATGCCTAAGGGTATGCCCGGCCGCATCCTGGTGTTAGTCGCCGTGATGTTGCTCGTGGGGGCTAGTCTCTGCGTCCTCGACGCCGACGACGGGACCGGGCTGGACCTCTGTGGCGTGGTGCTGCTGCCGGTCGCGGCCCTCGTCCTTGGAGCGCCGCAGCCGCTCGTCGGTCGGCTGGTGCCTGTCCAGATCCCGGTTCGTCTCGCCGCTCTCCTGGAGCGCCCCGTCCCTCCTCCCCGAGCCTAGCTCCTCCCACGTCCCTGGTGTGGACCCCGCCCCGATATGGGCGGGACGCTCTGGAACTCGAGCAGAGAGGGGAGTCCCTCCATGCGTGCATGGCTTCGTGTCGGCCTGCTGGTCGCCACCCTCGGCAGTGCCGGCGGGGTGAGCGCCCAGGACGCGCTGACCCGACGGGACGGGCAGGGCGCGGTGACGGTCGTGGTCACGCTCGCCGCGCTGCCGGACGTCGGCGTGCCGATCCGGGCCACGGTCGTCCTCGATACGCATGCCGTGGGGCTGGATGACGTCGTATTCGAGCGCGTGGTGGCCCTTCGGACGCCCGAGGGTGCCGAGGTCGCGCCGACCGGGGTGGAAGGGACGAAGGGCAGCGGCCACCACCGCGAGGCGGTCGTGGTGTTTCCGCCGGTCACGCAGCGGAGGACGGTGCGCATTGTCGTGAGGAACGTCGGCGGCATCGGCGAGCGCGTCTTCGTGTGCGAGCGACCGGCGGTGCCGTGAACTCCACCCAAAGGGAGGTGCCAGATGGCCAAGGATCCCGTGTGCGGGATGACCGTGGACGAGACGACGGCGGCGGCGACGGCGAGCTACCAGGGCCAGACGTACTACTTCTGCTCGGCCGGATGCAAGGTGACCTTCGAGAAGGCGCCGGCGCAGTATGCGACCGGCCGACGATGAGAGATGTCTGTGCTGAAGCGTGTCGCGCGCTCCACACGCTCTTCACCCGAACCCACGAGAGGTGACCGATGAAGACGATCCTGGCGATCCTCCTGACCGTTGCGCTCGGAACATTCGCGATCGTGCACGCGCAGCAAACGCCAAGGGCGGGCTGGTGATCGGGATCTCCCCCGGCCTGTCCCTCGATGAGCACCGCGGGAAGTACCACTTGCCCGTCGACGGTTTCGACGTGCTCGTCTACACGGGCAGCGGGCTCATGGGCCGGGGAGATCACGAACATCCGCTCGTGCGACATGGTCGTGATTGCGGGGGGCCGGACCGGCACCCTGGGGGAGCTGGCGATCGCGTACGACGAGGGCCGGCTGATTGGCGTGCTGACGGGGACGGGCGGCATCACGGAGCTCGTGGAGTCCAACATTTCATTGCTGGCACGAACTGTCATAAAACCCCCAGTTAACAGCCCGTGAATCTATTGCTCTTGGCGTAAGTTGAAGATCATCGAGGTGATCGAGCGCATCCTCACGCACTTGGGATTGTGTGCGCAGCCGCCGCAGCGTGCGCCGGCGCGGCGGTTCGATCTGTTTCAGGCGGCTTGATTCGCAAACCCGGATTGCTCTTGGCCGGAGCGGATGGCTCGGCATGCGCTCGCGCCGGCGTGCGAACTGAGGGAAATCGTACGCCGCGACGGGCAAGATTCTGCAGAAAACAGCGGGGCTTGAGCGTATTGTCATGCGGTTGACGATATGACGGGTGGGGGGATAGAGTGTCCTTGCACCGAAAATGGTGATTAAAATCCCTATGCTCTCATCGGAATCACCAGAGCGAATGACCGCGGATTCTCCACAATCACATCCACCGCGACCACGTCTGGAATCTTAACATCTAGGAATTTTTCCAACGTCTCGCGAGTGCGCCGAGTCAAATCCCACGCAAAAATCGGATCCGACTGCGCCTTCTCGATGACTCGCTTCTCCACCTGCTCGCGGCCCTCGCGCTGGATCAGCAGCCCGAGCGTCTTCCCCTCCTTCATCGCTCGCACATACGCAACCGAAAGTTTTTCGGCGGCTCTGCGCGGCATTCGGTGGTCTACCTGGTGATGCCCAGCCCTTCGAACACCGTTTTCCTTGGGAACAGGCCATCGGGATTGATCACAACGCCATCGTAGCTGTCAATGAACAGATACTTGCAGGCGTCGGCATTCAGGGACCCGTCCCAACTAATGCTGGGCGCACTGCCAATGTTGTACTCCTTGATATACGAGCCATTACTGTCGCCGCAGCCGTCGCTGTCGTGCCAGGTCCACGTGTGGCGATATGCGGGATGAGCCGCTATGAATCCCTGTCCTGGTCAAAAACCTGATCGGCCCGATCTGTCCGATGCTCTGACGCGGGGTGGAGGCATGATCTGTCGGCATCTGGGGTGACGGCGATCAGTGATTGGCACGCCCGGCCTCTCACGAGTCAAGACATACCACCACGGGTGGGTGGTGAGTGACGCGAACGAGCGAGCGGGGCGGGACGGACCGACTGGGATCAGGCCGCGCACTCGTAGAGGTGATGGAGCCCGCCAACCTGCGGGGTTGCAACCACACGCCCGAGCTCGGGCGGCTGTACCTCTCGGGGTCGGGGAGAGTTGTGGTCAAGCGCTTGATGAGGCCGCACGGCGTTGTAATAGGTGACGTAGCGATGCAGAAGCTGGCGCAGATGGGTCTCGCTGAGAATCCTGACGTGATCTAGGCACTCGCGGCGGATGGAGCCGATCACCCGCTCCACGAACGGGTTCTGCCAGGGCGCTCTGGGGGCCGTGATCACCTGCCGGATTCCCATCTTGTCGGCGCACCGGGTGAAGACCTCGCCGTAGATCGCGTCTCGATCTCGGAGAAGGTACTTCGGCGCGATCTCCTCGGGGAAGGCCTCGATGAGTTGGCGCGCGGCCCAGCGGGCCGTGGGATGATCCGTGACGTTGACGTAGATGAGTTCGCGGCGGTCGTGGCGAAGCCCGATGAAGACGAACAGCAAGCGGAATGTCAGGGTCGGCACGAGGAAGAAGTCCACGGCGATGATCTCTCGGGCATGCGTGGCAAGAAAAGCCCGCCACGTCGGGGAGGGCCGCGGCGACGTCCGCGGCATGTACCTGGCGACGGTCAGCTCGGCCACGGTGTAGCCGAGAAGGGCGAGTTCCGCTTGGATGCGGCGGCGGCCCCGGTGGGGTTCTCGCGCGCCATGCGCTGGATGAGATGGCGAAGTTCGAGGTCGAGCCTCGGGCGGCCGACTGAGGGGGCCCTGGACTGAACTTCTTGATCGCGACAGGAGGCCGACCGCCCCTCTTTCGTGGCCGGGACCGCCACCGCC
>JBKPDQ010000026.1:0-8504 GCA_046728015.1 Actinomycetota bacterium | reverse complement strand
CGGACCCCGCCCGCCTAGGGTCGCCTTGACCGAAATCAATCGGTCCCATCACCGCCCAGAGAGCCCGGTCCGGCTCACCCCCGAGACCGGGAGGGGAAAGGAGACCAAGATGACCACCTCGATGAGGACGCGCTCGATCGTCGCCGTGCTCGTGGTCAGCGCCATCGCTCCCGCCGCTCCCGCCGCGGCTGGCGTGTATGGGCCCCTGACCGAGTCGCCGCAGAACGCGCCGAGGAACGACTCCAACGCGCAAAGGAACCAGTCCAGCGACTACGGGTCCGTCAACGCGATCGTCCCGCCCGTGAGCGAGCCGAGCTCCGCCGAGCCGACCTACGCGTCAGCGAACGCGATCACCGGGCCGCCCGCGAGCGAGCCGAGCTCCGCCGAGCCGACCTACGCGTCAGCGAACGCGATCACCGGGCCGCCCAGCGGCGAGCCCGCGAACTCCGACGCCGTGCTGATCCGCGATGGCAGCCAGGCCGTCCCGTTCGTGGCGAATGTCGGCCCGGAGGCCGCCGCCTCCGCAGGCGACTCCGGCGACGGGTTCGACTGGGGCGACGCCGCGCTCGGCGCGGGTGCCGCAATGGCCGGGCTGTTCGGGATCGGAGCCGCGGTGCTGCTCGCGACCCGCAGGCGCACCGGAATGTCGCCCTCGACGAGCTGACCGTCCGGTTCAGGTGATGGGTGCGGCGGGTGAGCAAGCTCCCCGCCGCACCCATTCGCCTGCTGGGGCGAACGGATTCAGGGAGTACTACGACCTGCGCCGGGACCCCTGTCAAGAGCACAACGCGCTCGCCTCCCGATCCCACGTGGTCGGCGGGCATCGCGCCCGCGGCCCTCGCCGCCGAAGGCTCACTGTCCCGCACCGGGTCGCCCGCCGCGAGGCGCGCCCAATGCGGGCCGCTTTGAAGAGCGCGGCGCGGTGCGCGGGGACGGACTGCCCGTAGGCGCCCGAAGCGTCCAGGCGAGCCCAGATCGGGATGGCCGCGAACCCTGAGCATGCGCTGACGGCGATCGGTCTGATCGCGACCGCGGCGCCCGCGTAGAGCGGGATTACACCGAGAGTCAACCGAGCGTATACCGCGGTGTCGGAGCCTCCCGGCCTGACCACTGGCACCACAGCCTTGCCTCGCTGGAGACCAGGTCCGGTGCCACGACCAAGGGAGGCCCACGTGAGGGCTCACACCATCACCATCAAAGGTGACCGTGCCATGTTCCGACGCGGCCCTGACAAATGGGCACGCCGCGGCGCCCTCGCTGTTCTCGTAGTCGTCGCGCTCGTCGCAACACCGATTGGAGGCGCTCGCGCGGCGACACCGCCGCAGAGCTCCGGCACGGTGCAGGAGTGGAATCTCCACGCCGTGAACGCGCTGATCAACGCACCAAGCGCGCCGATCCCGGGCGCCGGTCAGACGCCACCGGTATCAGCGCTGCACCTGGCGATGGTCCAAGGGGCCGTCTATGACGCCGTCAACGCGATCGACCGTGGGCATCGGCCGTATCTCGACGGACTTCCACTCGCGTCGCGGTCAGCGTCGAAGAAGGCCGCCGTCGCCACCGCCGCGCACGACGTGCTCGTCGGACTCGGAATCGGGCTCGTGCCGCCGTTGCCTCCAATGGTCCTCGTTCGACTCGACGCGCTCTATGCCGACGAGCTCGCAGGCATTCCCGAGGGTGTCGCCAAGGCCCGTGGGATCGCGGCCGGGGCCGCTGCGGCGGAGGCGATGCTTGCCGCCAGAACGGACGACGGCCGATACGAGGCATTCTCGTTCACGGAGGGCGCCGGCGCCGGCGCATGGCGTCCGACCCCGCCGGGGTTCGTCAACGACCCGTTCGCATGGGTGGCTAAGGTCGAGCCGTTCCTCCTCCGGGGCCCTTCACAGTTCCGGACGAAGGGGCCGCGCAGGCTCACGAGTCGCGCCTACGCGAGGCAATACAACGAGGTGAAGGAGCTTGGGGGCCCGACGCTCGGCAGTCCGCGCACCGCCGAGCAAGAGGCTGTCGCCCAGTTCTACACCGTCCATGCCGTGGAGCTGTTCAATCGAACGTTCCGAACGATCGCCGAGGACCGCGGGCTGACGCTCGTCGATGAATCCCGGCTCTTCGCGATGCTGAACATGGCCGGCGCAGACGGTCTGATCAACTGCTGGGACGACAAGGATTTCTGGAGCTTCTGGCGGCCGATCACCGCGATCCATGAGGGCGACGCCGACGGCAACCCCAAGACCGTCGGGGATACAGATTGGGCGCCGCTCATCGCCACCCCGCCGTACCCGGAGCATCCGTCGGGGTACAACTGCGCGACGGGCGCGTTCATGCACACGGCCAAGGCCTTCTTCCACCGTAAGAAGATGGCGTTCAGCGTCGTCAGGATCGTCCCGGGCATGCCCGACGTGACGCGCACCTACAAGCGCTTCACGGACGTCGTCGATGACACCATCGACGCCCGCGTGTACCAGGGCATCCACTTCCGCGCAGCCGATGTCCAGGGTGCACGGATCGGCAAGAAGGTCGCCCGCTGGCTCGACAAGCACTACTTCCAGCGGGTGAAGTGACCCGATACATTCCGGATGGGCCGCAGTTGGCGGGCGGCCCATCCGGGATGCCGGTCACGAACAGCGGCAGCGACTCGGTCTCGCGAATCGATCCCGACGAGGGAAGGTCATCCAGACGATCGATGTCGGAGCTGGGCCCGAGGCCATCACCGCGGGCCCGGACAGCGTATGGGTCGCCAACGGCGAGGCCGACACAGTCACGCGGATCAGGCCGTGAACCCGCCCGCGCCGGGGTCAGCGCCGGATGCCGGAGCAAACAGATACTCGCGCGACGATGGGGCAAGAGATAGCCCCGAGGCCATAGCGGTCACGTTCGCGGCGGTCAGGCCGTCGACTGCAGCTCGTCGCGGATTCGCTGCAGCTCCTCGGCCGAGATCTCGCCACGCGCGTAACGCTCCTCGGCGATCCTGATCGCCGGCACCTGAGCCGGGCCCGCCGGCAGGGCGATCCACAGCACCACGTAAGCCAGGATCCCGAAACCGCCGAAGAAGACCGACACCACCCAGGCGATCCGGACGAGCGCGGGGTTGAGCCCGAACCGCTCCGCGATCCCGCCCGCGACGCCGGCGATCACCCGATCCGTCTGTGAGCGAGTGAGCTGCGCGGCCACGTCGGGGCCAGCCTAGCGCTGGCACGGGGCGTGCGATCGCCGATCGCCGCGTCTGGACCCGCCAGCAGGTCGAGCGGTTCAGCTCAGATGCTCAGGCACGGGGATCCGGCCCTTCGCGAAGCGAAAGGGCTGGAGGTCGTCATCGCGGATCACTTCGAGGACGCGGGCCGCGATCAGCGCCCGGTTCCGTTTGCCTCCCAGCCCGTTCGGCGCCAACATCGACTTGATCGCGCCGGCGGCGTTTGTCTCCCTGGTCGTTCCCCCCGCGGTGTTCTTCGCCGTTCCAGCGCTACTTCGTGCAGCAAGTCCGAGTCGCTGCGCGAACGATGCGAAGACGCGTAGACGCGGCGCTTCATTAGTACGGTTGGGCCGTTACCGAGCTAGTCGACGAGCACTGCCAGGAGTACCCGCCGGGGACGCCGCCACTGTCGGAGGCGGAGAGTGCCCGGCTCGCTCGGGAGGTCCCGGGCTGGGAGCGCGACAGTACCCGTGTCCTGACCCGCGAGTTCCCGTTTGAGGATTTCGGCCGCGCGTTCGGCCTCGTTGTGCGGGTCGCGCTGCTGGCCGAGGCAGAAGGCCACCACCCACGTATGGAGCTTGAGTGGGGGCGGGCCGCGTTCACGACCTGGACGCACACCGCCGCGGGCCTCAGCCGCAACGATTTCATCCTCGCGGCGAAGATCGACCAAATCGCCGGGGCTTGAGCGACTCACCGTCGGCGCGAGGCGCGCACCTACGCCGGGCGCCGGGGCGCGTGGGCGACCACGACCAGCGCCGTCGTCGGCGTGGGCTTGCCGGACCCCGCCAGGGAGCCGTAGCACTCCGTCTGGCCAAAGCCCGCCTGCCTGAGCATCGAGCACAGCTCGCCGACGCCGTAGAGGCGCATCTCGTAGGCTCGCACCGGGCCCCAGCCCGCGTCGTCTTTCAGGCGCTGAGCCTCGTGCAGGATGCCGCGCCCGACATCGAAGCGGCGGTCGAGGCGTAGCGTTGCCCCGGCCGGCAGCGAGCGCTCCTCACGAGCGGCTTGGCGGCCCTCGAGCTCCTCGCGGTGAAGCGTCTCGATGACCAGCCGGCCGCCGGGGACGAGAACTCGGCGGAACTCGCACAGCGCGCGCAGGTCCCCCTCGTCACCCAGGTACCCGAGTGCCGTGCCGAGGCTGAGGACGGCGGCGAACCCTCCCGTAGCGAACGGGAGGTTCGCGTAGCAGCCGCGCACGAACCGCGGCCAGCGCGCACCTCCGGCCGATTGCCGCCCCGCCGCGAGGAGGAGCGCGGAGCGGTCGAAGGCAACCACGCGATAGCCGGCGCGGGCAAGCGGGACGGCGTGGCGACCGTTGCCGCAGCCCGCGTCGAGGATGAGCGCTCCCGGCTTGCAGCCCACCAGCCGAGCCGCCGCCAGTGCCTCCTCGGTTGAGGCGGCGTCGGTCCTTTCGGCGCGCACCGTGCGCAGGTAGAGCGGATGGTCGAAGAAGCTGCCCGGTTCCAGCTCGCCGGGCGGGGCGGTCCGGTCCTCGACCCTACGCCCAGAGTCGCGTCCTCCTCGGTCGCCACAGAGGCCGCTGCCAGCCGGGAGTACGGTGCGAGGGAGTCGGGGCATAGCTTCGGTCCTGGAACGCCTGCCGTCGGCGTCAGCGTACGCCGTCGCCGCCACGTTGTCGCTCCGGCAGAAACCGGCCGGGATGTGCGAGGCTTGTGGCGGTGACCGAGCTCGCAAAGGCTCGCTGCGAGGCCTGCGCGCCAGGCACCCCGCCGCTACCGGAGGAGGAGGCGGCGGTGCTGTCGTCGGAGGTCCCCAACTGGGAGCGCGACGGTAACCGCTCCCTTCATCGTGAGTTCTCGTTCCCGGACTTTCGGGACGCGTTCGGCTTCGTCGCGCGGGCGGCGCTGATCGCTGAGGCCGAAGGCCACCACCCCGACATCGAGCTCGGTTGGGGCCGCGCATCCTTCGAGCTCACGACTCACGCCGCCTCCGGCCTGACACGAAACGACTTCATACTTGCGGCGAAGATCGATCGGCTCGCGGGCGCCTGATCAAGGCTCGCCGCCTGCGAGCGAGCGCTCCGCCTGTGGGACCCCTACCACGGCAGATCTTGGCGGTGTCAACGCTCTTGGGGCGTGGGTTGGTGAGCACCGAGACCCGTGGCTTCCCCGGACCCGAAGCGTTAGCCGCTAGGCTCACTCGCTCGACTGTCCGTGCGTCGTAGCGAGCGAATCGGGCGGCCTATTCGAAGCGGGTTAAGGACCCCTCACCGTGGGCGCTCGTCGCGTCGGCCGGCGGCCCGGGAGGCCTAAGACGTGCACCGACCTATCGCCACCGCTGTCTGTCGGTTCATCTCAAGCTCCGGCCTCGTCGAGAACCTCCGTGGCGCCCGATTGAGACGGGAAGCACGGCGAGCGATCCGGGACCGCTCGCTCGGCCTCCATAACTCGCGGCTCCTCGGTCTCGGGACCTCCCACGCGCCGGAGGAGCCCCCAGGCGAGGACGGCGGCCGCGATCAAGACCGCGGCGCTGAGGGTGGCGGCCAGCTGGAGCGCCTGGGTGAACGCGTCGCTGGCGGCATCCACCAGCTCGGGGGCGGACGCCTCGGGGAGCTCATCTCCCGCGGCGACGGCGCCCCCGAGTGAGTCACGCGCGGCTTCCGCCGCCTCGGACGGGATCCCCGCCGGGACCGTATCGGCCACCTCGCCTCGATACAGCGCCGTGCCGATGACACCGAGGACGGCGATGCCGAGCGCACCGCCGAACTCGGAGCTCGTCTCGGAGATCCCCGCCGCCGCGCCAGCCCGCTCGGCTGGGGCTGCGCTCACCATCAGGTCGGCCGCCAGCGTGAACACCGGGGCGAGACCGAGGGCGAGAACGACAGACCCCGTGACGAGAGTCGCGAGCGAGGAATCCCCGCTGACCTGGGTGAGCAGACCGAAGCCGGCGGCCGCGAGCGCGAGCCCGCCGACGATCGCGGATGCTGCCGAGATCCGGCTGACAATTACCGGGGTGAGCATCGAGCCGAGGATGAAGCCGCCGGCCCAGGGGAGGGTCCAAAGCCCAGCTTCGAGAGGCGACAGCCCGAGCACCAGTTGCAGGTACTGGGCGATGAAGACGGCGATGCCGAAGTTGACGAAGAAGCCGAGCGTATTTGCGGTGAGCGCCCCGCTGAAGGCTGGCACCCGAAAGAGCCGCAGGTCAATCAGCGGATCGGCAAGCTGTCCCTGCCTGCGCACGAACGCCGCCCCAACCGCGAGGCCGGCCGCGATTGCCACGACCGCTTCCCACCCTAACCCTTCCTGGGCCATTTGCTTGAGACCGTAGATCACCGCCAGCACGGCGACGAGCGATTCGGCGGCGCTGATCAGATCGAGCCGGCCCGCAGCGGGATTCCGGTACTCGGGAAGAAGCCTTGGACCGACCACGAGCAGCACCGCCATCACCGGCACCGCCAGCAGGAACACCGAGCCCCACCAAAAGCGCTCGAGGAGCAGGCCGCCGACTAGCGGCCCGATCGCGGCCCCGCCCGAGAAGCTCGTGATCCAAACTCCGATCGCGAACGTGCGCTCCTGCGGGTCCGCGAACATGTTGCGGATCAGCGCCAGTGTCGAGGGCGCCAGCGTCGCCCCGGCGACGCCGAGCAGCGCCCGGGCGGCGATCAGCATCTCCGCACTAGTCGAGAGCGCGGCGAGCGCCGAGGCAGCGCCGAACGCCGCGCCACCGATCAGGAGCAACCGGCGGCGGCCGATCCGGTCGCCAAGGGTTCCCATCGTGATCAGCAAGCCGGCGACCAAGAAGCCGTAGATGTCCACAATCCAGAGCAGCTGCGAGCTGCTCGGCTCGAGGTCCTCGCTCAGGTCGGGCAGCGCGAGGTTGAGCACGGTCAGGTCCATCGCGTAGACCACGCACGGGAGGGCGATCACCGCGAGCCCGATCCACTCGCGGCGCCCTGCCTTGGGCGGTGCCGGGTCGGCCACATCCGCCCCCTCGATGCTTATCCGCTCGCCTGATTCCGGGTCCATGTAAGTAAGGACCGCGGAGTGCGGCCGAACTAACCGTCGCTAGGCCGCCTCGAAATGCGTTGGCGCTCCTGCGGGATTCGGTATCGGCCGACCGACCTCTCTAGCCTTCGCTCAGATGCCTGAGCTCCCTTGTGGGGCCTCGCTCATGCCGCGACGTAGCTCGGGGGCGAAGGCCTTCGGGTCACTGCGGGTGATAGGTCAAGATGACGACGCCGGTGCTGAGGGGTCGCGTCTCCACCAGTCGCAAGGTGCGCGTGGGGAAGCCGTCATCGAACAGGCGCTTGCCGGTGCCGAGCACCAGTGGGTGGACCCAGATCCGGTACTCGTCAATGAGATCGTGGTGCATCAGCGTTGCCATCAGGGCGGCGCTTCCGTACATCACGATGTCGCGACCCGGCTGCTGCTTGAGGTTCGCGACCGCGTCGGCGACGTCGCCATTGAGCAGGGTTGCGTTCCACTCGAGCGGCTCCCGCAGGGTCGTCGAGGCAACGTACTTGGGCATCCGGTTCAGCGTCTCCGCGTATTCGCCGTGCTTGACCTGCGGCCAGAACTCCTTGAACGCCTCGTAGGTGACGCGCCCGCACAGGAACGCATCGCTCTCGCGCAAGTGCTCGAGCGCGTATTGCTGCCCCTCGTCGTCGAAGAACGGGTTGCCCCAGCCGCCCTGGTCGAGCTCCTGGAACCCGCCTGGGTCTTGCATGACGCCATCGAGCGTGACGAGGGTCGAGACGTTGAGCCTGCGCATCCCAAGTCCTCCTAAGTTTGGTGTTTGGAGTTTGACGTGCCTCGTCTCGTTTGCGATCGGCTACGGCTTCCACGGCCTCACGATAATTTGGAGTTCTGCCCAAAGAGGCTAAGGACACCATCTCCTCGCGAAACGAATCGGCCGTTCCGTTCTCATCGCGGGTGGTGTCTTAACGGGCAAGACCCCGAAAATAGGAGGCAACCGCGATGACTGACCACAAGATCGCCAGCCGCGAGGAGTGGCAGACGGCCCGCGAGCAGCTGGTGCGACGCGAGAAGGAGCACACGCGGATGGGCGACGAGCTCGCCCAGGAGCGCCGCGAGCTGCCGTGGGTCCCAATCGAGAAGGAGTACCGGTTCGACACCGACGAGGGCACGCGCACGCTGGCGGAGCTCTTCGACGGCCGCTCCCAGCTGCTCGTCTACCACGCGATGTTCGGGCCGAGCTTCGATGCCCTCTGCCCCGCCTGCTCGTCGATGGCCGACACAATCGACGGCGTCCTTCCGCACGTCCACGCGCGCGACGTGACGATGCTCCTTGTCTCGAGCGCGCCGCTCGAGAGGCTCCAGGCGTACAAGCGGAGGATGGG
>JBKPDQ010000025.1:0-19411 GCA_046728015.1 Actinomycetota bacterium | reverse complement strand
GTCTGGTGGCGCGCGGACCCGGAGATGCCCGCGCGCCGGTTCGCCGAGCGCGTCGCCGCTCACGCGCCGGCGGTCGCCCCGCGCATCCTCGCGCCGGGCGAGCGGCTCGCGCTCACGAGCTGAGGATCTTTGCCTTCTGCGCCGCGAACTCCTCCTCCGTGAGGATCCCTTGGTCTTTGAGCGCCGCGAGCTCCTTCAGCTGCGCGATGGGGTCCGCCTGCGGCGCGGCGGGCGCGGGTGCCGGCGCCGGCGCCGGCTCGGCGTACTCGGCCCCTTGGTCCTCATAGCCCCAGCGCCTGGCCTGGCGGCGCGACACGCGGTTGCTGACGGCCGTCGCGGTGCCGGCGACGACGGCGGTGCGGGCCATCCCGCGAAGCAGTCCGGGCATGCTGTCTCCTTCTTCGTCAGTTGGTCGCCTCGACGGCGTCGAGCGAGGCGAGAATGGCCTGGACCGGGATGCGGCCGCTAGCGACGAGCTGACCGCCGGAGCGCCGCAGCGCACTCGCGATCGGCGCCGCCCAGCGGTTCTCCCACACGATGACGGCGGCCGACGTGCCGGGCTCAAGGACACCGGCGGCCTCCTCCAGGTCGTCCTCGCCGATCAACCCGGACGAGGCGCCTTCGAACTCGGCGAAGGCGCCCGCGTCGCCGCCCTCGAGGGCGCCGAGCTCCATGGTCGCGACCGTGCCGTCCGAGTCCTTGGCGAGCAGAGCGACGTCCAGGATCCGGATGATGCCGCGGTCGACGGCGTCCAGGATCAGCGGTGCGGCCTCGCCCACCGGCTGCTGCTTGGGCCACTCGAGCACGACATAGTCGACCGGGCCCATCTCCTCGAGCTGCTCTCGGTCCACGGCTTCTCCTTCCCTCGGCATGAGCGCGCAGGGGTCAGCGTCGCGGCTCGCGCGCGCGAGCGCCACCAGGCGCGCATGCCGACGGCCGTCGTGCGCGCCACCCCCCGCAGACGCCCGCGCGCCCCACGGCGGTCAGGCCAGGGCCATGCCCTCGGCGGAGGCAGACGGCCTGACGTCCGCCAGCCGCATCATGCGGAACGCGTTCGCAAGGCCGGCCAGTGCGGCCAGCAGCGGGACGAGCAACGCCACCTGGAGGGCGAGCGGCCGTGCGTCCGTGTTGATCCTGACGATCTCGTCCTGGACCGCCTCCGGCTGGCCGGCGAGCAGCTCCACGAGCTGCGCGTTGCTCATCACCTGCGCGTCGTCCTCCAGCACCTCGGCGACGCGCTGCTTGTCGTCCGGCGGCAGCACGCTGCTCGCCTCGGCCTTGTTCGTGAAGGTGATCGAGAGGGTCGCCAGCATGATCGCGCCGGCGAACGCCAGCCCGAACGACAACCCGAACGAGCCCGCGGCTGAGTTGACGCCGGCTGCCTCGCTGACCCGCTCGTCGGAGATCGGGGCGAGCGTGTAATTGTTGAGCTGCGACACCAGGAGCCCCAGCCCCGATCCCGCGATCATCAGCGGGATGACCAGGTACCAGCCGGAGTCCGCGCGCGGCACGATCGGGATCAGCAGGATCACCCCGGTGGCCAGGAGGCCGAAGCCGAGCCGGATGACCGCGCTCGGGCGCCGGTCGCCTGCCTTCTTGCCGGCGAGCAGCGCGATCGCGAACATGCTGAGCGAGAGCGGCGCCAGCGACAGGCCCGCCTCCATCGCGTTGTAGTCGAGCACCATCTGCAGGTAGATGGGCAGCGCGATCATCATGCCGCCCAGGGAGATCTGCTGGAGCATCTGCCCCGAGATCCCGGTCTGGAAGTGCTTGGACCGGAACAGATCGGGGTCGATCAGCGTCGGCTCGCCGCGGCGTTTGCGCCGCGCGAGCCAGTAGACCATCCCTCCCAGCGCCGCCGCGCCGGCCGCGATCAGGGCGCCGACGGCCTCGCCGCCCTCCTGCCACACGAGGATCCCGAGGACGACGCCGCCCATGCCGAGGACCGAAAGAACCGCCCCCACCGGATCCACGCGGCGCGAGCCGGTGTAGGGCACATCGCGGACCAGCCCGATGCCGGACAGCACGACGGCGATGACGACGGCCTCGAGCAGGAAAGCGACGCGCCACGACAGGTAGGTGGTGATGAAGCCCCCGATCAGCGGTCCCACCGCGGCCGCGATCGCGGCCGAGGCGCCCACGAGCGCATAGACCTTCTTCTGGGCCGCTCCCTCGAAGTTGCCGTGGATGAGGGACTGCATCGACGGCAGCAGGAGCGACGCGCCGAGGCCGCCGATCACCGCCCAGAAGACGATGATCGCGACCAGGCCCTGCGCCAGCGTCATCGCCACGGCGCCGATCGCGTAGCCGAGCAGGCCGAGCACGTACGCCCGCTTGCGGCCGAAGAGGTCGCCGACCTTGCTGCCGATCAGGATGAACGCGGCGGACACGAGCGCCTCGAGCGCGATCGCCGACTGGACGCCGCTGACCGTCGTGTCGAGGTCGCGGACGACCGCGGAGATCGAGACGTTCATCAGCGACGTGTCGACGACGAGCACGAACATCGCCATCGCCAGCAGCAGGCCGAGGCGCCGCGCAGGCGGCGCCGGTTCGGGCACGTCCTTCGCCACATCCCCATCGTTGGGCCTCGGCGCTGCGTGGGCAATGGCGCTCGCCGGTGTCAGGTACGGATGCACGCACGCGTCCGTCGGGTGGGTGGCCCCGGTGCGGGACACCAGCGGGCCGGGTGGCGCCGCGGTCGTGCAGCGGCGATGCTCGCAGCGTGCCGACCGAGTCGACCGGGAGTCGCAGGCGCGTAGAGCGGCACCGGTACGGGCTCCTGCTCGTCATGCTCGTCCTCTCGCTGGGCGTGCAGGGGATCGCCCCGCCCGGCGCGCTCCAGCAGCTCGTGGTGACCGCGCTGACGGGCGCCGGCGTGGCGCTCGCGGTCCGCGCGGCCGGGCTCGCGTCGCGGCTGGTCAGGCTGGCCGCGACGCTCGCGTTGCTGGTGCTGAGCATCGGCGTCCTGCGCGCGATCATCGGCGGCGTCGGGGACGGCGTCGCGCTCGCGATGAATGCGGCGCTCGTGGCGCTCGGGCCGCCCGCCGTCGCGGCCGGTGTCGTCGGCGATCTGCGCGCGACCGGGCGGGTGCGACTCGCCGCAGTGCTGGGCGTGCTCTGCCTCTACCTCCTGCTCGGCATGTTCTTCGCGTTCGCCTACGGAGCGATCGACCGACTCGGCGGCCACCCGTTCTTCGCCGGCGGACAGGCGGCGACGGCGTCGAACTGCCTGTACTTCAGCTTCACCACGCTGACGACGGTGGGGTTCGGCGACTTCGTCGCCCGCGCCGACCTAGGTCACAGCCTCGCAGTCTTCGAAGCGCTCATCGGCCAGATCTACCTCGTCACCGTGGTCTCGCTGATCGTCAGCAACCTCGGCCGGCCCACTCGCGCTGCGCGCTGAGTGCTCAGCCCGCGTACTCGGACAACCGCTCGGCCAGGACGATGCGAGCGGCCGCCTCGAGCAGCGCAAGGTGGGAGAACGCCTGCGGGAAGTTGCCGAGGTGGCGGCCTGTCGCGGTGTCGAACTCCTCCGCGTAGAGGCCGAGCGGCGACGCGATCCGGAGCAGGCGCTCCATCAGATCGCGTGCGCGCTGCAGCTCGCCGATGACCGCGAGCCCCGAGACGAGCCAGAACGAGCAGATCAGGAACGTACCCTCCCGCCCCGACAGGCCGTCGTCGGTCTCCTCGGTGCGATAGCGCAGCACGAAGCCGTCCTCGGTCAGCTCGTCTGCGATCGCCATCACCGTGGCCCTCAGGCGCTGATCGTCGCTCGGGAGGAACCCGAAGATGGCGGCCAGCAATGCCGAGGCGTCGAGCGCGTCGGTCCCGTAGTGCTGGCGCAGCGCCCCGCGGCCGTCGACGCCGTTCTCGAGGATGTCCGCGCGGATCTCGTCCGCCTCCGCGCGCCAGCTCCTCGCGCGCTCCCCGTCGCCCCTGATCTCGGCGAGCTCGGCCGCGCGGTCGAGCGCAACCCATCCCATAAGCTTCGAGGACACGTAGTGCCGCGGCTCACCGCGCGCCTCCCAGATGCCCTGGTCGGGCTCCCGCCAGGTTCCGGTCGCGCACTGGGCCTGTGTCTCGACGACCGGCCACAGCCGTCGCGGCAGCCGCTGGCTGCGCCGCGTGTGGAGCAGGATCGAGTCCAGCACCGCGCCGTAGACGTCGTTCTGGCGCTGGTCGAACGCGCCGTTGCCGATCCTCACCGGCCGCGCCCCGTCGTAGCCCGACAGGTCGTCCAGGATGGACTCGCTCAGGTCCCTGCGGCCGTCGATGCCGTACATGATCTGGAGCGCCCCGTCAGAGTTCGGCTCGAGGTCGGCGACGAACTGCATGAACTCGTCCGCCTCCCAGTCGAGGCTGAGCCAGTGCAGCGCGCGCAGGGTGAACGTCGTGTCGCGCATCCAGGCGTAGCGGTAGTCCCAGTTGCGCTCGCCGCCTGGAGTCTCGGGCAGGGAGGTGGTGAGCGCGGCCACGGTCGCTCCGGTGGGCATGTACGTGAGGCCTTTGATGGTCAGCGCTGACCGCTCGATCGGCTCGCGCCAGCGATGGTCGACGGGCCGTGACCGGTCGAGCCAGTCGCGCCAGAACGAGCAGGTGGCGGACAGCCGTTGCTCGGCTTCGCCGGCGTCGGCCGGCGATGCCAGCTCCTCGGCCCAGGACAGCGAGCAGAAGAGCCGCTCGCCGACCCGCAGGGCGTGACGCGCGCGAACGCGGCCGCCCTCCACGCCGAGCTGCATGTCGCTATGGAGCCGCATGCGGACCTCGCCGCCGACCGCGTCGGCAGTAGTGAGCGCATCGTCCGAGAGGATCCACTCAGCGGTGACGCGGCCGTAGTCGAACACCGGCTCGCACGCCAGCTCGACCTCGACGACCCCGGCCACGCACGTAACGACCCGGACGAGGGTGTGGTCGGCATCCTCGTCCGCGGGCGGGCGGGTGTGGGGAGTGATCGTGTCGACGCCCCGGCGGGGACCCATGGTCAGCGCGTCGCGCACGATGACCCAGCCGCCCGGAGCGTGCCACGTGGTCACGAGCATGTTCGTCCCGGGCTCGTAGTGCCGGGCGGTCGGCACCGTGAGCCCGTACGGACCCAGCCGGAAGCTGCCCGCCTGCCGGTCGAGCAGGCTGCCGAAGACGCTCGGCGCGTCGAAGCGCGGCACGCACAGCCAGTCGACCGTCCCGTCGGGCGCGACGAGCGCGCCGGTGTGGCAGTCCGACAGGAACGCGTAGTCCGCGATCGGCGGGAACGGCGAGGGCCGTGCCGCGCTCTGCGGCCAGTCGGTCGCCGGCGCGGCGTCCCCCCTCGCGGCGCGTACCGGCCTCGGTCGCCATGTCGCGACGGTTACGCCCGGCATGACGGCGCGCCAATGGTGCGGTCCGGCGTCCTGGACGCATGCGCACCACCCCACCGGACGCGCGCGCACCACATTGCGGTGCCCGCTGCGGTCGCCCAGACTCGTCCCGACCCCTCCGACCCGAAGGAGGCCAGACGATGGCCACGCTTATCGCGATCGCCTATCCCGACGCGGATACGGCCGAGCGCGTGCGAGCCGAGCTCGACCGCGCGAGCAAGGAGTACATGGTCGAGCTCCACGACGCGGTCGTGGTCGTCCACGGAGCCGACGGCAAGATCAAGCTGCACCAGGCGTACAGCCCCGCCGGGACCGGCGCCGCGGGCGGAGCCGTATGGGGCGGCCTCATCGGACTGCTCTTCCTCGCGCCGCTCCTCGGCATGGCCTTCGGAGCCGCATCCGGGGCCCTCGTCGGCAAGATGAGCGACGTCGGCGTCAACGACGACTTCATGAAGGAGCTCGGCGCCAAGCTCCCGCCGGGCGGGGCGGCGCTGATCGCGCTCGGCCGCAGCGATGCCCCCGACCGCGTGCTGGAACGGCTCCGGCCCTTCGGCGGCGAGGTGATCCAGACCTCGCTCAACGAGGACGACGAGGCGCGCCTACGCTCCGCGCTGGGCGAGCCGGCCACGACTGCCTGAGGAGCTCGATGAGTGACACCCTGTACGTGTTGGCCGCGGCCTACGACCGCGTCGAGGATGCGCTCTCCGGCTACGAGGCCGTCAAGGTGGCGTACCGACACGTCGGCTCGTCGCATGATTTCGACGCCACCGTGGTCGCCAAGAACGAGGCAGGCAAGGTCGAGATCGTGCGCAGGCACGACGAGCCGACTCGCCACGGCACTGCGGTGGGACTCAACTGGGGCCTCGCCGCGGGAGCCGTGGCGGCGTTGTTCCCCGCCGTCGGCATCCTCGGCGCGCTGGCCGTCGGCGGCGGCGCGGGGGCGGCGTTAGGCGCCATGGCCGGTCACGCCAGCAGCGGCATGTCACGCGAGGATCTCACGACGCTGGGACAGGTCCTGGACGAGGGCGACGCCGGTCTGGTCGTCGTCTACGCCTCCGACATGGCCGACAGGGTGAACGCGAGCATCGGCCCTGCGAGGCTCACCGTCCGGAAGACAACGAGCGTCGCTGCCGACCAGCTCGCGGCGGACATCCGCGAGGCAGAAGCCGCCCATCCCAAGTAGTACGTGATTGCCCGCACCCGTTTCATGCCCTCCGGCGGGCCGCTCGCTTCGCGGCCCGCTGTGCCTTCTGCTCGGCCACCTTGACCTTGGCGTCCGCGTAGGACTCCTCGACGAGGACGCGGCCGCCGGTCCAGCCGAACGCCCAGATGACGACAACGACGGCGAAGGCGACGTTCCACGCGGTGACGGCGAGCTGCTGGCCGAGCGAGTATGCCGTGGCAGTCGCGGCGTCGGTGACGTCCTCGAGCGCGGCGACGTTCGTCGCCTGGTTGACGCCGACGCCCCCCGGCGTGACAGAGACGGTGTTGGCGATCGAGTTGCCGCCCGCCACCGACATCACCGTGTGGAACGTGACCGCGATCCCGTACCCGGCCAGGAACACGGCGATCACGCCGAGCTTGGCGAGCCAGGCGCCGAGCGACGGCAGGGCGACCCGGACCAGGTACTCGCGCGGGCGCGCGAGGATCGCGCCGCCCTGCTTGGCCTTCTCCACCAAGTCGTGCAGCTTGCGCCGGAAGATGCCGGCGAGCGCGACGATCAGGAGCACGGCGCCGCCGAGGATCGCGAGCGTCAGGACCGGATGGTCGTGCGGCAGCTCGAACTGGCGCTCGAAGGTGCCCGGCACCGACGCGAAGAGATAGACGTAGACGAAAGCGCCGGCAAGCGTGAAGAAGATCTTCTGCACGAGCATCCCGCCGACGACTCCCGGGAAGCCGGCGCCCGGCGTGATGGCCACGAACATCAGCAGCATCACGAAGGTCCCGATGTTCGCGGGCAAGAAGCCGTTCAGCGCCACACCCGTGGCATAGGAGGCGAGCACCTGGCGGTAGGGCACCGGCGCCCGCGGATAGCCGGCGCGCAGGATCGAGTACCACCCGAGCGCCGTCAGGGTGGTCTGCACGGTCTGCAGCGACCAACCGGCGGCGAGGTAGCCGAGGCCGATCCCCGTCAGCGCGTCCCAGAGATCCGAGAACCAGCCGGAGACGTCGACGCCGAGCAGCTCGAGCGCCGCCAGCGCCAGCGCGATCCCTGCGAGCCAGAGGAGCACGGGACGATCGTCCCCGCGCGACGGCGCGCGCACCAGGGTGCGCGCCCCATATATCGCGGGGCGGTCCACACCCCCGTGCGTCAGCGGCGGTGGCCTGGGGCCGGCTATCCGCGCCCGGCCACGAGGCGATCACCTGCCGCGACCGGGCGCAACGGGGTCGCGCCGGCGCCGTGAGCGAACGCGCGCAAGTGCGAACACCCGCTCGACCCGCATGCACACCACCTTGCCGGCCGGTGCCTGCCGCCGGAGCATTGCACCGAGCGCCCCCGCATCCGGAGGCAGACGACAGTCTTGGCCGCTGATTACCCGTTCCTCGACGTGCTCTGGACGATGATTCGCGCAGCTGAAGGTCACGGCCCCGGCGTGACCTCGCCATGATCGGACCCGCCGGGACCGCACCCCAATGACCGTGCAAGCCGGGCAGGTCGATAGCGAGCTGGCCGAGCGGGCCGACCCGCTGCTTCAGCTCCTGACGTTCGCCATCGTCTGCCGCGATCCCGAGACGTCCCGACGGCTCCGGATCGCCGCCCTCGACGAACTGGCCACGCTCGTGGAGTCCGCTTGACGCCGACCACCGCCGCCGAACCCGGCGCCGGCCCGCGCGGCCCCGTACCCCATCCGTCCGTCACGGAACGCGTGGCCCGCGGCAAGGCCGCGCGCGCGAGCGTCCCGCGGTCGAGCCACGCCGACTGGGAGCCGTCCGCCGCGCGGCGCGCGCCGGAGGAAGTGCTCCTGGAGCAGGCTGCGGATCGCGTGCCGGAGCTCGTCCCGGTTCGGCACGCACGGATGCTCGCGTCGCCGTTCGCGTTCTTCCGCGGCGCCGCCGCCCTGATGGCGGGCGACCTCGCCGCGACGCCGCACGCGCGGCTCCCGGTTCAGCTGTGCGGCGACGCGCACCTGTCGAACTTCGGCGGCTTCGCCGCTCCCGACCGCGAGCTCGTGTTCGACATCAACGACTTTGACGAGACCGCCCGCGGACCCTGGGAGTGGGACGTCAAGCGGCTCGCGGCGAGCATCGCGATCGCCGGCCGCGAGCTCGGGCTGGCCTCGGCCGTGCGGCGCGACGCCGTCGAGGCCGCCGTGTGCTCCTACCGCACCGCGATGCGGCGATTCGCGACGATGCGCAACCTCGAGCTCTGGTACGCACGGCTCGAAGTCGCGCGCATCCTCAGCCACGCGGGCGACCGGGTGAGCCGGCAGGAGCGCCGCGCATTCAAGCGGCGGGTAGCGAGCGCGCGGGCGAAGGATCACCTGCGCGCCATGTCGAAGCTGACCCAGCGCGTCGACGGAGCGCTGCGGATCGTGAGCCGCCCGCCGCTGATCGTGCCGATTGAGGAGCTGATCCCCGGCACGACCGCCGATGCCGTCGAGGAGCAGGTGCGCAGCCTGCTCCGCACCTACCGCCGCAGCCTCCCGGTCGAGCGGCGCCACCTGCTGGAGAGCTACCGGTACCGGCACATGGCGCGCCGGGTCGGCGGGGTGGGGAGCGTGGGCACTCGCACTTGGATCGTCCTGTTGACCGGACGCGACGGCGACGACCCGCTCTTCCTGCAGGTCAAGCAGGCCGGCCCTTCGGTCCTCGAGCGCTACGCCGGCCGCGAGGCGTCGCGCCATCACGGACAGCGCGTGGTCCAGGGCCAGCGGCTGATGCAGGTCGACGGCGACATCTTCCTTGGCTGGCTGCGCGCCGACTGGGCCGACAAGACCCCGCGCGACTACTACGTCCGCCAGCTGTGGGACTGGAAGCTCGGCGCCGAGGTGGAGCTGATGTCCCCGGCCCGCCTGTCCGTCTACGGCACGCTCTGCAGCTGGACCCTCGCGCGCGCGCACGCGCGCTCCGGAGACAGGGTCGCGATCGCGGCGTATCTCGGGTCGGGTAGCGCGTTCGACCGCGCGGTCGCCGCCTTTGCCGAGATCTACGCGGACCAGACCGAGCGTGACCACGCCGTGCTGGTGGAAGCCGCGCGCGCCGGCCGCGTCGCGGTCGACCACGGCGTGTGAACGCGACATGACCGCGCAAGAACCGCAGCATCGGGGTCTCGCTCGCGTGGTGCCCGCCCTCGCGTGGCTCCCGCGCTACGAGCGCCGCTGGCTCTCCGGCGATCTGGCGGCGGGGATCGCGGTCACGGCCCTGGTGGTCCCGAAGAACCTCGGGTACGCAGGCATCGCGGGCGTTCCGTTGCAGAACGGGCTGTACGCCGCCGCCGCCGGGGCAATCATCTACGCGCTCTTCTGCACGTCCCGGCACATCTCGACGGGGCCGAGCTCGTCGCTCGCGGCCGTCGCCGGAGGTGCCGTGCTGGTCACCGGTCTGGGCGGAGACCAGGCGGCGCAGCTCGTCGCGGCGATCGCGCTCGCGACGGGCGTCCTGTTCCTGGTGCTCGCGCTGCTGCGGATGGGCTGGATCGCGAGCTTCCTCTCCAAGGCGGTCGTCACGGGGTTCCTGGCCGGCGCCGCCGTCGACGTGGTCGTCGGAGAGCTGCCCAAGCTCACCGGCACGCCCGCCGAAGGTGACAACGCGTGGCGCGAGTTCGCGTCGTGGCTGGGATCGCTCGACGAGACGCACTGGACGACCGTGCTCGTCGGCGCCACCTCGCTCGGCGTGATCCTCGGGCTGCGTCGAGTCGCGCCCGCAGTCCCCGGCGCGCTGGTGCTCGTCGCCGGCGGCCTGCTCGCCTCGGCGCTGTTCGACCTCGACGCGCACGCGGTCGCCCTCGTCGGCGACGTTCCGCGCGGACTTCCCCTCCCCGAGCTTCCCGACGCTGGACTCGTCCGCGACCATCTCGCCGTCATCGCTGTCGCGGCCATGGCGTTGCTGCTGGTCGGATTCTCCCAGACCGCCGGCGACGCGCGGGCGTTCGCCGCGCGCCACCGCTATCGCATCGACGTCAACCAGGAATCGGTCGCGCAGGGGATGGCGAACATCGGTGCCGGTGCGTTCCAGGGAATGCCGGTCTCGACAAGCCTCTCGGCCAGCTCGCTGAACGAGAGCGCCGGAGCGCGGACGCCCGTCGCCTCGCTCGTGACCGGGGGGCTCGTGGTGGGAACTCTGCTCGTCCTCGCACCGCTGTTCTCGCAGCTGCCCAAGGCGGTGCTCGGGGCCGTGATCATCGACGCCGTCGTGTTCGGCATGATCGACGTGCCCGAGATTCGCCGCCTGCAACGGGTGGCGCGGTTCGACTTCTGGATCGCAGTCGCGGCGATCGTCGGAGTCCTCTCGTCCGGCGTGCTGGCCGGTGTCGTGATCGGGGTCGCCCTCTCGCTCGGCTGGCTCGTCTACGTCGCAACGCGGCCCCCGATGCCCCTGCTCGGCCGTCAGGCCGGCACACAGGTCTTCCGCGACCTCGACGAGAACCCCGGCGACGAGACGTTCTCGGGCATCGCCGTCCTACGCCTCGATGGCGGCCTCTTCTTCGCTACCGCGGAAGCGCTCGAGGATCGCATCCGCGAGCTCGCCGAGGACGGCCATCGCCGCCGGGCGCTCGTCCTCGACCTTGAAGGCGTCAACTTCGTCGACTCCCAGGGCTCCGCGAAGATCACGGAGATCCACCAGTTGACCGAAGCCGACGGCGTCACGCTGCGGCTGGCCCGGGTCAAGCCCCATGTTCTCGCGGTGCTCCAGGCTGACGGGGTTGTCGACCGGATCGGCACCGATCACATCCACGGCAACGTTCACCGAGCGGTCGAGGCACAACTGGCCGAGGCCTCAACGTGATCACCGAGTACGACAGCGGAGCGTTGAGTCGCGTGACCAGATCCACGCGTCAGGTGATTCACCAGCTTGAGGGACTGAACCGTGGAGGGCGCAGCCGCGACGTCGTCTGCTCCGCGACGCGAGGTAGGTGCACGAGGCCGGTGCGTGCTCGTGGCAAGGAGGCAGGTCGGCACCCTTGTCGATGAAGGCCCGGATCGAGCACGCTGCCCGTCTGGCTCTCGATAACGGACGCGGCGGCCGCGTGCGTGTCGGAACGGCTGGCCTTGCGGTGCAGTGCAGGCGACGTCCGCTCTGGTCTAGTTGCCTTGTTCGCGCCCTCGCCAAATACGACGGCTGCAGCGAGCATCCCGTTACTCGTATTCATGCGAAGGGGCAGCGACGCCACCGCGAACCACCGACGCGGGCGCGCCTCCTAGCGGGGCCAATTACACGGACTCATCGCTACCACAGGGCGCTACCGCCGACCTAGGAGCGCGTCCGTGAGCAAGCCAAACGATGACGTCGTTGACCCGCTCCAGTCATGGCCGCATCCACGCTTACTCACCGGCCCGACGGCTGTGCCGGCCGGTTCGGACGTCGGCGCCGAGACCGCGGTTGTGTCCCTCTGTGTCCCCCAGCCCTCGCAACGCCCGTGTAGAGCCAAAACGGCTCGGAATCACAATCCGCGTGTCGGGGGTACGAGTCCCTCCTCCCGGCAGCGCCGAATACGGGCAGATCCGCGCCGCGGAGCCAAGTCCGCGCGGATCCGCTCGGCGAGCGCGGAAACCCCCTGGGCGCGGGTTCCGAGCCGACTACGCGCGCGCATGGGACCAAGGCATGGTCGCGCGGGCGACGCCCTCGGGCCGGTCAGCGGAGCACGCGGGCGCGGACGTCCTCGCCCCGTGAGGACATCTCTCCGATCTCCCAGAGGAACTCGAGCCAGCGGCGGTCGGGCGGGCCGAGCTCGGCCGGCACGGAGAATCCTCCGGCCTGTAGTCCGCGCGCCTGCTGCAGGAGACGCCCGACGAGCTCGTCGGCGGCTTCCTGCAGCGACGCTCCGTCGCCGTACACCCACGCGCCGAGGCAGAGCCTGCAGCGGCCTGCCAGCTCCCGCACCTGCAACGGCGGCGTCCACCCCTGGGCCACGCTCGCAGTGTCGCCGCGCGGGGTGGACGCCAAACCGAACTACTGCCGAGCCATCGCGATCTTGAGACGCTCGTCGGCCGTCACGTAGTGATCCGCGTCGGCCGCGTCGTCTCCGATGTCGATCTGGACCCAGGACACGTCGCCGCTGAAGGCGTTGTCGCGAGCGCCGTAGTCGTCCGTCACGATCGCGCCTCCCTCCATGCCGACGTCGCACGTGTCGTCGGCGGAGAAGATCATCGCCGCGGTAGCGTCCACGCGGCCGGCTCCGACCGGGTCGCCGTCGACGAAGAGCGTGACGTCCCCGCCCTTGCCGAGCCCGCCTCCGTCGTACGCGAACTCCGCGCGTACCTGGCGCACCCCGGGCTCGAGCACCCGGTCGCCCTCCACGTAGAAGCGCTGGACGCCGAGCAGGTTGTAGCAGTACTTCGGACGGCCGTCCTTCGCGTACAGGCTCCACCCTCCGATGCTGCCGCCCTGGGCGACGATCACGCCCTCGGCGCGGCCCTCGGGCACCACCAGCTCGGCGGTCACAGAGTGCGACCGGTTCTTGATGCTGAGCACCGAGGCCTCCGACAGCCGCCCCATGCCGCCGAACAGCAGCTGGGAGTTCCCCTGGATCAGCGTCGGGCGGCCGGAGATCTCGGGATGGAGGCGCTCGACCGCGCGGTCGTCGAGCGGCAGCACTCCGTAGCGGGTGGCCTCGATCAGCCACAGCCGATGGAGCTCGTGCAGCCGCTCGGGCTGGTCCGCGGCGAGGTCGCGCGCCTGGGTCCAGTCCGTCCGCGTGTCGTACAGCTCCCAGACGTCGTCGTCGAACGCGACGACCTGCTCGCCGACGAGGAGCCACGGGGTCTTGTGCTTCGTGACCGCGGTCCAGCCCTTGTGGTAGATGCCGCGATTGCCGAACATCTCGAAGTACTGGGTCTCGTGCCGGTCCGGCGCGGTCGCGTCGTCGAACGAGTACGCCATGCTCGTGCCTTCGATCGGCCTCTGGTTGACGCCGTGCACGATGAGCGGCTGCGGCAGCCCCGCCGCTTCGAGCACCGTCGGCGCGACGTCGATGACGTGGTGGAACTGCGCCCGGACCTCGCCGCGTGAGCGGATGCCCGCCGGCCAGTGGACGACCGTGCCGTTGCGGGTGCCGCCGAAGTGCGACGCCACCTGCTTGGTCCACTGGTAGGGCGTGTCCATCGCATGCGCCCAGCCGACCGAGTAGTGGTTGTAGGAGTCCGGCCCGCCAAACTCGTCGAGACGGTCGATCATGAACTGCGGGGTCTCGATCGCCGCCGCTCCGTTGAAGTTGATCATCTCGTTGAAGGTGCCGTTGATCGTCCCCTCGGCCGACGCGCCGTTGTCGCCGACGATGTAGAAGACCAGCGTGTCGTCGAGCACTTCGAGCTCACCGAGCGCGTCGATCAGGCGCCCGACGTGGTGGTCGGTGTACTCGAGGAAGCCCGCGTAGACCTCCATCTGGCGCACGAGCACCGGCTTGAGCTCGTCCGGCATGTCGTCCCACGCCGAGATCTCCTCGTGGCGCGCGGTCAGCTCCGCATCCTGTGGGATGACGCCGAGCTGCTTCTGGCGCTCGAACGTCTCCTCGCGCACGCGATCCCAGCCGTGATCGAAGCGGCCCTTGTAGCGGTCGGCCCATTCCTTCGGCACGTGGTGCGGCGCGTGGGTCGCTCCCGGCGCGAAGTAGACGAAGAACGGCTTGTCGGGCATCAGCGCCTTCTGCCGCCGCACCCAGCCGATCGCCTTGTCCGTCATGTCCGCCATCAGGTGGTAGCCCTCTTCGGGCGTCTTCGGCGGCTCGACAGGGTTCGTCCCCTCGTAGAGCGCCGGGTAGTACTGGTGCGCCTCGCCGCCGATGAAGCCGTAGAAGTACTCGAACCCGCCGCCGCCGGAGGGCCATGCGTCGAACGGTCCCATCGGGCTGGTCTCCCACACCGGCACCTCGTGGCACTTGCCGAACTGCGCGGTCGAGTAGCCGTTGAGCTTCAGCGTCTCGGCGAGCGGCGCGCAGGTGTTCGGCCGGACCGAGTTGTAGCCGGGGGCCGAGGTGGCGATCTCGGTGATGCCGCCCATGCCAACGGAGTGGTGGTTGCGGCCGGTGAGCAGCGCCTGCCGCGTCGGCGCGCACAGGGCGGTCGTGTGGAAGCGGTTGTACTTGAGGCCGTCTTGCGCGAGCCGCTCGGCGGTCGGCATCGCGCACGGGCCGCCGAAGGCGCTTCCCGCGCCGAAGCCGACGTCGTCGAGCAGAACGACGAGCACGTTGGGCGCGCCGGCCGGCGGGCGCAGCGGCGCGATCGGGGCGAACTTCGCCTCCGGATCCCTGGCGTCGTACGGCACGAGGCCGGCGTACGGCCGGTCGGGGATCGGCAGCACATCGCGGCCGACATGTCCGTTCTGCGTCATACCTCAGCCTTTCGTCGGGTCCATCGTCATGCTCGCCCGCGCACCGCCGGGGCCTGTCACCCCGTTCGGATGATGCGACCGGTTGCGAGCTGCCCGAGCATCGTTGGGCGACCGAAAGGAGACACGCATGGCCATCGGACCAGTCCAGCTCGTGGTACTCGGCTTCAAGCACCCCGAGTTCCACGGCGAGATCATCGCCGAGCTCGAGCGGCTGAAGGCGAGCGACACCGTGCGCGTGATCGACGCGCTGGCGGTGTACAAGGACGCGCAGGGCGAGGTCGAAGTCGAGCACCTGAGCAACCTCACGCAGGAGGAGGCGATCGAGGTCGGCAGCACCATCGCCGCGCTCATCGGCCTCGGCATCGAGGGCGAGGAAGGGATGGCCGCGGGAGCCGAGGCGGGCGCGCGGGCCGCAGAGAACGGCATCGGCGTGTTCACGGACGAGGAGGCATGGGACGTCCTCGAGGACATTCCCAACGACTCAGCCGCCGCGCTGATCCTGCTCGAGCACCACTGGGCGGTCCCACTCCGCGACGCCGTGTTGCGCGCCGGCGGGTTCCGTATCAGCGACGCGTTCATCAGCCCCCTCGACCTCGTCGAGATCGGGCTGCTCACGGCCGAGGAGGCGAAGCGTCACCACGCTGCGGAAACGGCCGCGGCGGCAACCGCGAACTGACGGAGGACGAGATGTTCGGATCACGCAGAGTCGCCCGGCGCACGTCGCGACGCACGGCACGACGGGTCTCTCGCCGCCGGTTCTAGTCAGGCCACGAGCACGGCGCGCCCGAGCACGTTTCCGGCCTCGAGGTCCGCCAGCACTCGGCCCGCGGCCGTGAGGTCGAAGACGTCGACGTGCGTGCGAACCCGGCCGGCCTCCGCGAGCGCGAGCGCGCGCAGGAGGTCGTCGCGGGTGCCGCCGAACGTGTGCACCATCGCGATCTCGCGGTCGGGCGCGCCCCCGGCTCCCATCCGCGCGGAGATGGACAGACTGCCACCGCCCCCGCCGGTCACGACGATCGCCCCGCCACGCCCCGTGACCGCCGCGGCGAGGTCGAGGCTCTGCTGGGCGCCGACGAAGTCGAAGACGACATCGACCTTGCGACCGCCGTTCGCTGCGACGATGCCGTCCGTGGCATCTGGTCCCGCCAGGACGCCGTCGTCGGCGCCGGTCTCGGCGGCGAAGTCCAGGCGAGCGCGGTCGACGTCGACGGCGAGAACGCGGACCTCGGACGTGGCGCGCAGGAACTGCACCGCGAGATGGCCGAGGCCGCCGATTCCGACGACGACGGCCGTCGCGCCGGGCTCGAGGAGCGGCCGAGCGCGCTCGACGGCGTGCAGCGCCGTCATCCCGGCGTCGGTCAGCGGCGCGGCATGGACCGGATCGACGTCGCCCAGCGCCACGAGGTTGCGCGCCGGCGCGACGACGTGGTCGGCCATGCCCCCGTCGCGCGTGATGCCGATGGCTCCCGGGACGAGCTCGCGACACACGTTGTCGTGACCGCGAGCGCATGCGACGCACCGGCCGCAGCCGAGCAGCTCGTAGACCGCGACGGTCCCGCGATCCGGCGCCGCCACGCCCTCGCCGAGCGCCACGACCTCCCCCACGATCTCGTGGCCGAGCGTCACCGGCAGCGCGAGCCCGTCACCGCCGCTCCGCAGCAGGGCCAGGTCCGTCCGGCAGACGCCCGCCGCCAGCACGCGAAGCAGGACCTCCCCCGACCCCGGCTCGGGGGACGGGACGTCGACGAGCTCCGCGCGACCGGTACCGATCAGCCGGAAAGCGCGCACGCCTAGGCGACAACACGCTCGGTCGCCGCTCGCACCTCCGCCGGGACATCCCGGATGAGGTCGGACAGCCGCTCGGCGGCGGCGATGGTCGGCAGGTTCGTGTTCGCGCGCGGGACCTCCGGGAAGACGGATGCGTCGGCCACCCAGAGGCCGTCGATCCCCAGCACGCGACCCGACGGGTCCACGACCGTCCGCCGATCGTCGGGCGCGCCCATGCGGCAGGTGCCGCAGATGTGACCGGTGTCGCCGGCCGTCGCCATCAGCCAAGCGTCGATCGCCGCGTCGTCGGACAGCGTCTCGAGGCCGGTGCCGGTCGGGTCGACGGCGATGTGCTCGAAGGCCGCATCGAACGCGCCGGTGGCAACCAGCTCGAGGCATCGCTTGACGCCGTCGCGCATGCGCCGCAGGTCGCCGGTGTCGTCGAGCAGCTGCTGCTCGATCCGCGGGCCCACGTCGGGGTCGGGCGACGCCAGACCCAGCCACCCCCGCGAACGCTGCTGGTTCGCCCACAGGCACAAGAGCCCCGGGCCGCCGGCCGCCTGGCCGCCGCCGGCGCCTCCCCATGTTCCGCTCTCGGAGTCCATGGCGAGGTGCGACGGGGCGTCGTCCGGCAGGGCGAGCGTCTGGTTGACCGACGCGATCATCATGTCGTCGGAGCCCGCGTCCTCGAGCTCGGACGAGTAGCGCACGAGGCAGTTGGCCTGCCTCGCGTCCAGGTCGGGCCGCGCGTCCTCGCGCGGGAACAGCCAGAACAGCGCCAGCGGATGCTCCTGCATCCCGTACCCGACCGGCAGATGCGCGACCGGCCCGCCGGGACCGATGCCCGAGCGCAGCAGGATCGCCGGCGAGTGGATCGCGCCGCCGCACAGCACGATGCCCTCGGCGCGCACGTCGATCGAGTCGTCGCCGACACGGACCCGAACGCCGACGGCGCGGCCCGTCTCGATGAGCACCCGTTCGACGGTGGCGTCGCCGATGACGCGCAGGTTCGCCCGCTCGCGTGCCGGCTCCAGGTACGCGTCGTTGGTCGTGACGCGCGCGCCGTCACGCGCGTTGAGGCCGAACGGCGAGGCGCCTGTGGCCGTGGGCGCGTTGTGGTCATCGCACCATGGATGGCCGACTCCGAGCGCCGCGTCTGCGAGCGCGTTGTCGGCCGGCCCCCACGCCTCGCGCGGCAGGCGCTGCACCGGGATCGGGCCGTCTGTTCCGTGGTAGGGCCGGTCGCCGAAGTCGGCATCGCTCTCCATCCGCCTCAGGTACGGGACCATGTCGGCGTAGGACCAACCGGGGCACCCGAAGGCGGCCCAGCGATCGTAGTCGTCCGGCAGAGCGCGGATGGCCATCATGCCGTTCACCGTCGAGCCGCCGCCGAGGCCGCGCCCGCGCACATGTGGCCGAGGCTCCTGGGCGCGGGTGCGCCGCGACTCGAGCCCACGCCATTGGAACGCCGCGCACGCCGACTCGTCCAGCGCGCGCCATCCGTTGAGGCTGCGCAGCTGCGGCGGCGCGTCGCTCGCCCGCCAGTCCGGGCCGGCCTCGAGCAGCACGACCTCGCGCGCGGGATCCTCGCTCAGGCGCGCGGCCAGCACGCACCCGGCGCTGCCGCCGCCGACGACCACCCAGTCCGCCTGCATCTCGCTCACCAGAGCGAGTGCGTGCCGGCGGCGTCCGGAGGATCAGGCGGGATCTCGCGCACCACCGGCAGCGTGTACGCGTGCCCGCTGATCGGACGACTCCGACGATCCGTGACGATGCGCTTGCTGGTCATCTGCTTCCCCCGTTGGCGTGGCATAACTGAACTGAATTCAAATCATACGGCGACTCCGCTTCGATGTCAAGCGCGCGCAGCGACGGGGTCTGGCAAAGTGCCCGCCGATGGCAGAGCGCGCCGCGATCGTCACCGGAGGCTCACGAGGCATCGGGCTCGCACTCGCCGAGGTGCTCGCCGACGAGGGTTACGGCCTCACGGTGACGGCCCGCAAGCCGGACACGCTCGAGCAGGCTGCGAACGCCCTGCGCGCGCGCGGCGCCGAGGTCGAGCAGGTCGCCGCGAACCTCACCGACGAGGAGTCCGTGAGCGCCGTCGTCGCCCGCCACCGCGAGGCCTTCGGCCGCCTCGACCTCCTCGTCAACAACGCCGGCGTCGGGATCGGCGCCGCGGCCGGCGAGCACCGGACCAAGTACGTCGACATGCAGCTCGACGTCAACCTCCGCGCGATCGTGCTCTTCTACCGCGAGTGCGCCGAGCTGCTGCGCGCAGCAGGGACCGAGCATCGCAACGCGCTCGTGGTCAACATGGCTTCGCTGGCCGGCAAGTCGCCGCAGCCGTGGCTGTCGGTGTACTCGGCCACGAAGGCCGCGGTCGTCGCCTACACGAGCGCGATGAACAAGGAGCTCAACGCCGCTGGCGTGAAATCCGTCGCCTTCTGCCCCGGCTTCGTCGACACGGACATGAGCGAGTTCGTCAAGGAGTCGATCCCGGCGGAGGAGATGCTGCGGACGAGCGACGTCGCGGAGGCTTTGCGGTTCCTGCTTCGGCTGTCGCCGAACTGCGTGATCCCCGAGATCGTCTTCCAGCGCCCGGGCGAAGCGTTCTGACGCGATCCTAGTACCCTTAGCCGATGTCAGTTCAGGCTACGGATGCCGAGCGTTGGTATCGGGAGCGGTATTCGGCGACGCCGGAGCGCGGTGGGCCGTTTACGACGCTCTCGGGTGAGCCGGTGCGTGCGTTGTATGGGCCGGAGGATGTGGGGTCGTTTGTGGAGCGGATCGGGTTCCCTGGT
>JBKPDQ010000024.1:0-8371 GCA_046728015.1 Actinomycetota bacterium | reverse complement strand
GTCCCTTACCGAGGGTCGCGTTGTTCGTCATAGTGCACCTGCTACTTCACCAGCGTGGATGGACGCTTTCGGGACGATCCGGCGCGGGGCCCATCAGCAGGCTGGTTGTGACACGGGTTCGGATCCCCAAACTCTCGTTCGAGGGGCTGGCTTGGCACGACTGCCGTAGAGGGGACCCGAAACTCTGCGGCCGCTGAGTCTTGGAATCTGGCGACTTGTGCTGACTTCACAGCCGGGCAGGCGCGAACCACCGCCAGGACCGCCGTCAGCATTGACTCCTCCCCACCCCAAGGCTAGGCTCACCCCACTTTCAAGGATAGCCGCGCATGCGTTGTCCTCGCTGCCAGCATGAGAATCGTCCGCAGGCAAAGTTCTGCGAGGCATGCGCCACCCCCCTGTCCCGTACCTGCCCGACCTGCGGGGCTCTGGCCTCACCCATCGCCAAGGTCTGCTCAGAGTGCGCCCAGCCCCTGGCTCCCCCTGCGGGAGTCCAGCCACGCTTTGCCTCCCCCAAGGCCTACACTCCCGGGCACCTCGCCGAGCGTATCCTCACGTCGAAGGCCGCTCTGGAAGGCGAGCGCAAGCAAGTCACGGTTCTCTTTGCCGACATGAAGGGCTCGATGGAGTTGCTGGCCGACCGTGATCCCGAGGACGCACGCACGATCCTCGATCCCGTCCTGGAGCTGATGATGGAGGCCGTCCACCGGTATGAGGGCACCGTCAACCAGGTGATGGGCGACGGCATCATGGCGCTCTTCGGTGCGCCGCTCGCCCACGAGGATCACGCCGTGCGGGCGTGCTACGCGGCGCTGCGCATGCAGGAGTCAGTCGCCCAATACGCTGAGAGTATCTTCCGCTCGCACGGGGTGCCCATCCAGGTCCGCCAGGGGCTCAACTCCGGCGAGGTCGTCGTCCGCGCCATCGGCAGTGACCTGCACATGGACTACACCGCGGTCGGGCAGACCGCACACTTGGCCGCCAGGATGGAGCAAATCGCGCGACCCGGCACCATTCTGTTGACGTCAAGCACGCTGGCGCTGGCCGAGGGGTTGGTTCAGGTCACTTCGCAGGGGACGGTGCCCGTCAGAGGGTGGGCGACACCGATCGTGGTCCACGAGCTCACCGGGGTCAGTGCGATCCGGACTCGTCTGCATGCCGCCGCGGTCAGGGGCCTCACGCGCTTCGTGGGGCGCGACGTAGAGCTCGATCACCTAGGGCGAGCGTTGGATCGAGCGGCCGCAGGCCGCGGCCAGGTCGTCGCAGTAGTGGGCGACGCCGGCGTGGGCAAGTCGCGCCTGTTCTATGAGTTCACCCACTCCCCCCGCCTGCAGGGCTGGGTCATCCTCGAGAGCGGGTCCGTGTCCTACGGGAAAGCGACCGCCTACTTGCCCGTCATCGACCTGTTGAGGGGCTACTTTCAGCTCGAGGCGCGCGACGATTCGCGCAAGATCCGTGAGAAGGTGACCGGCAAAGTCCTGTCTCTGGATCGCCAACTCGAGCCGACCCTGCCGGCCTTGCTGTCCCTCTTGGACGTCCCGCCGGATGACCCCGCCTGGGAGCGGCTTGATCCGCCTCAACGGCGGCAGCGGACGCTAGACGGGGTGAAGCATCTGCTGCTGCGGCAGAGCCAGGTGCAACCGCTCCTGGTCCTCTTCGAGGACCTGCATTGGATCGATAGCGAAACCCGGGTCCTGCTCGACAGCCTCCTCGAGAGTCTGCCCTCGTCTCGGTTTCTGCTGCTCGTGAACTACAGACCAGAGTACCAGCACAACTGGGGGAACAAGACGTACTACACCCAGCTCCGTATCGATCCTCTGGCGCCTGAGAGCGCTGAAGAGCTCCTCCAGGCAATCCTCGGCACGGACGGCGCGCTGGCTGACCTCAAGCGGCTGCTGATTGAGCGGACGGAAGGCAACCCGTTCTTCCTGGAGGAGAGTGTTCGGACGTTGGCCGAGACCCATGTCTTGCTCGGTGAGCGCGGCGACTATCGGATCGCCAAGCCTCTGGAGGGCATCCAGGTGCCGGCCACCGTCCAGCCGATCCTGGCCGCCCGCATCGACCGCCTGGCCGACGTCGATAGGCGGCTGCTCCAGTCAGCTGCCGTCATCGGCAGAGACGTCCCTTTCCCGCTTCTCCAGGCGATTGCCGAGCTTCCCGAGCACGAGCTTCGCCTTGGCCTTGCTCACCTCCAGGCCGCCGAATTCCTGTACGAGACCAGCCTCTTCCCCGATCTGGAATATACGTTCAAACACGCCCTCACCCACGAGGTGACCTACGGGAGCCTCCTGCATGAGCGGCGCCGCATGACACACGCCCGGATCATGGAGGCCGGCGAAAGCCTCTACGCTGACCGTCTGAGCGAGCACGTGGAGCGCCTGGCCCGGCACGCCTGGGGCGGCGAGCAGTGGGAGAAGGCTGTCCAGTACTGCCGCCAGGCGGGTACGCGGGCCGCCTCGCGCTCGGCCAACCGCGAGGCCGTGGCCTTCCTCGAACAGGCACGGGCCGCCCTCGACCACCTGCCCGAGTGCCGCCATACCCTCGAGCTTGCCCTCGATCTCCGCTTCGATCTGCGGAACGCCCTGCAGCCGCTCGGGGAGTTCGAGCGGATCGCCGACGATCTGCAACGGGCGGAGGCCCTCGCCATCGCCCTGGGCGATCCTCAGCGGCTCGGACGCGTGCTCGGCTACCTGACGGACTACTGGCGGTTGATGGGCGACCGCGACCGCGCCACGGAGGTCGGGCTGCGTGCCCTCGACATCGCCGACGCGCATGGCGACCTCCCCCTGCAGGTCGCCGCACGCACGTGGCTCGGGCAGCTCGCCTACGCGCACGCGGAGTACGCGCGGGCCATCGGTTTCTTCCGTCGCAACGTCGACGCTCTCGTGGGCAGTCTCGGACGAGAGCGCCTCGGCATGCCTCAGCTGCCCGCCGTCCACTCGCGCACGTGTCTGGTGTGGTGCCTGGGAGAAATGGGGGCCTTCCCGGAAGCGATCGCTCGGGGCGAGGAGGCGATTCGCCTCGCCGAATCCGCGCAGCATACTCTGACATTCGCGGTGGCGGGCGCCGGACTCGGCGGCGCCCTCCTGCGTCGCGGCGATTTCCAGCAGGGCATCGCGGTGCTCGAGCGCGCGCTCGATCTCTGCCGGACGGGGCATCTCCCGCTGTGGATCCCGCGCTTGGCCTCAGACCTCGGCAGCGGTTACACGAGCACCGGCCGGGTGGCTGAGGCTCTCGCCCTCCTGACGGACGCGGTCGAGCGCGCGCAGGCCATGAGGCTGATCCAGGGGCGGTCGTGGCTGCTCGCATCCCTGGGATATGCCACGCTCATGTCCGGCGACCGGGGCGCTGCACGCGAACAGGCCCACCATGCCCTCGAGATCGCGCGCGAGCACAAGGAGCGCGGCTACGAGGCCTGGATCCTGCGGCTGCTCGGCGAGGTCGCCCTGCGATCACGGCCGATCCTCGATGAGGAGGCCGAGGCCCGCTGCCAGGAAGCTCGCGCGCGCGCGACTGAACTCGGCATGCGCCCCCTAGTCGCCCACTGTCACCTCGGCCTCGGCAAGCTGTACCGGCGGACGGGCAAGCGCGAGGAGGCCCAGGAGCACCTGACCACCGCCATGACGATGTACCGCGAGATGGACATGCGGTTCTGGCTGGAGCAGGCGGAGATGCGAGGCTGACCCCATGAACTTTGGCTTCGCTCCGGTGCAGTCTCAACCGCGCTTCGAGGCGTTGCGGCGCCAGGCCGCGCTCGCCGAGGCCCACGGGTTCGACACCCTCTGGGCCCACGAGCATCACGTCGGCGGAACCATCTATCCGTGTCCCCTGATGACCCTGGCCGCGGTGGCCGAGTCCACCCGCCGTATCCGCCTCGGCACTAATATGCTTCTGCTCCCGCTCTATCACCCGCTCCGCGTCGCGCAGGAGGCGGCCATGCTGGATGTGCTCTCTGGCGGCCGACTGATTCTCGGCGTCAGCGCCGGGTACGCCGCCGACGAGTTTCACGCCTTCGGTGTTCCCTTGGGCGAGCGCGGCCGGCGCATGCGCGAAGGGGTGGCGCTAATCCGGGCCGTGTGGACCGATGACGCCGTGACCCGCGAGGGGGCATCGTTCGCGCTCAGCGACTTCTCGTTGTTCCCCAGACCTCTTCAGAACGCACTACCGATCTACATCGGGGCGGTCGCTGTCCCGGCCATTCGGCGTGCCGCACAGCTTGCCGATGGCTTCGTCATCGGCGCACCGACCGCGCGGAGCGAGGTGCGAAAGCGGATCGCCATTTACGAGCAGTCAGTACTTGCGCTCGGACAGCAGCCGGCCGACAAGGCGATTGTCCTCAATCGGCTTGTCCAGGTTGTCAGAGATCGGGCGGCCAAGGTGCGAGCCGAGGAGTTCTTCGCCGAGCGCTTGCTCCACTTCTACGGCCGCTGGGGACACCAGGACCTCGCTCGCTCGGATGCCCGCGGCTGCACACCTGCCGTGACGAGTCGCGAGTACTTCATTGTCGGCGAGGCGGCGGAGTGCATCGAGCGCACCCAGGAGTACGCCGCGATCGGCATCCAGCACCTCGCATGTCTGATGAATTTCGGTGGCCCCGACCTGGACACCGTGGAGGACTCGATGCGTCTCTTTGCCGATCGCGTCATGCCGCGGTTTCGGTAGGAGACGCGCCCGTCCAGGAGGCGTCCCGATGACCCAACGACCACCACTTCGCCCGGAGACGATCGAGCGGCTCGCGATGGCCGTCTACCCGTCCTTCGCCATGTTGGCCGGCATGGAACTCGATGTTTTCACGACGCTCAAAGACGGACCGCTGACCGCCGAGCAGGTCGCCGCTGCGCTCGGCCTAGATCCGGCCAGGGTGAAGCCAATGCTCTACGCCTTGGTCGCCACCGGTCTCCTGCGCGTCGCCGGCGACAGATTCGACAACGGCCCTGAGGCCCACCACTTCCTCGTTCGAGGGCAACCGGACTACATCGGGATGCGACACCAGGCGTATCGGCGGCGCTGGCAGACGGTCCTGGCGGCGGCCGAGTCGATCCGGAGGGGTGTCTCCGAGAGACCGCGGGTCTACGCCGAGATGTCCACGGAGGAGCGAGACTCCTACTACCTCGGCCTGCACACGGAGGCCCTGGCGGCCGGGCGCGATCTGGCGGCGCGCCAGGACTTCTCGCGATACCGCCGCCTCGTGGACGTCGGGGGTGGATCTGGCGGCGTCGCCATTGCGTTAGCGCAGGCGTGGCCCCATCTCTCCGCGACGATCGTCGATCTTCCGGCAACGATACCGATCGCACAGCGCAACGCCGACGAGGCCGGCCTCGGTGACCGGGTCGGGGGCCTGGCAGCAGATATCGTGAGTGATGCCTTGAGTGGGCCATACGACGTGGCCATCCTCAGAGGCGTGTTGGTGGTTCTCGCTCCGGATCAGGCGCGCCGCGTCTTGAGCCACGTCCATCGCGCCCTCGCGCCCGGCGGCGCCATCTACGTCGTCGGCTGGATTCTCGACGACTCCCGGGTCTCGCCGCCCGACCTGGCGACGTACAATTTGCAGTTCGCCACGGCGTTGGACCACGGGGGAGTCTATACCGAAGGTGAGATACGGACGTGGCTCGCCGAAGCTGGATTCCAGGAGACCATGCGAGTCCGCTCGGCGGGCGCCTATGGCGCGGACTTCGTGATGGCGCACAAGCCGCGCTGAGCTGACGCCGGCGCAGTCATCCGCTTGACTGCTACTGGGCTGTGCCGTAACAAGGTGGCATTCCTGGGGAGGGGCGGCGGGTAAGGAACGGAGGCACCCCATGCCGACCTTTGTGACGTTGGCAAAATGGACTGACCAGGGTATCCGTAACGTCAAGGATTCCCCCAAGCGCCGCCAGGCCTTCGAGGACGCGGTCAGCTCGATGGGCGGGAAGGTGAAGGAAGCTTATCTTCTTCTGGGGGAGTACGACCTCGTGGTCGTGACCGAGGCGCCCAACGACGAGACGGCGGCCAAGATGGTGCTGGGCACCGCCATGCAGGGGAACGTGCGGACCACGACGATGCGAGCATTTAGCCGGGAGGAAATGGACAAGATCCTTGCAAGCCTGCCGTAAGCTCGACGATCCCCAAACCGTCGACCTGTCTGACTAAGCGAGCCGCCCCTCCCAGTTCAACCTTAGAGCGCAGGCTGGTCTCATCGAGCGCGACCGGCGCGCCTGGACCTTGGCTTGGCCATCGTGCTGTATCCGCACGCGAATCCTGCGGCATCAGGTCCGTCTCCGGCATAGCCGGCTCTCGATCCGCCGAACGGTCGAGTTCGGCGACGTGCTGGTCCTAGTGGACGCGAGTCCAGCGACGACCAATCCGCGGAATGGCGGATTGCGAGAGTCGGGCTACCGCGGCGATGGTCTTCCAAAGCCGCGGAGGGCCCCCCGGGCGGGCGCACGGGCCGGTCGGACCTGCCGAGCGGTCGGGAGCGCCGCCACGAGCTGCCGAGCGGCCATCAGATCAGCGGTGTCGGCGCCCTCGGAGAACCATTCACACAGTGGCTTCAGCAGACGCCGGGCGCGGGTGCTCTGCCCCCGCTCGCGCCATAGCCGGCCGAGGCTCGTCGCGGCGCGAAGCTCGAGGGACCTCGCTGAGCGCCGCCGCGCCAGCTCAATGGCCTGCCGGAAGCAGCCTTCCGCCGTGGCCCCTACGAGCGCCGGGTCGCCCCGGAGGGTGCTGCCATTGCCCACAAGACGGGCCAGCAGATCGCCTCGCACGCGGTAGATATCGGGCTCGAGATATCTGTTCCTGGTCGTGAGGGCCAGCGCCAGCGCTTCGTCCGCCACCTGGACCCCCTCCTTGAGCTGTCCGGCGAGGCCGTGAAGCTCGGCCAGGAGGGTCAGGAAGTGCATGACGCCCACGACGGCGCCCGTCTCGCGATGGGCGGCAAGCCCGCGGCGCACGGCGAGCACCCCGTCGGCCGGATGGCCCTGCCGGGCCAGGACCCACCCCTTGAGCATCTCGGCCCAGCTCTGCCAGTACGGAATGCCGTATTCCCGGCAGAGTGCGGATTGCTCGTCGGCCAGCTCGGCGACACGGGAGACCTCGCCACAGAACTCGTGGAGGAAGCTGGCGAACCCGAGGGTGAAGGCCCGATTATGAGGATGCCCGAGCGCCTTGGCCTCGGCGACGGCCTGGCTGGAGAGGAGGCGCGCCTGGTCGGGATAGCCTGCCATCCAGAACCCCCAGCTGGCATAGGATGTCACTCGGGGACGCTGGTTGCTGCGGGCGCCGCCGCCGCGTCTGGATGCTGGCGTCCGGGCCTGGTCGAGGTGGGCCCGCGCCGCTCTGATCTCCCCGATGTGGAAGAGGGTCTCGCCGAACGCGGCGTGAGCCGACGCCAGCAAGGCCGTATCGCGGGCTCTCTTGGCGTGGGCCAGCAACTCGCCGGCCAGCCTGCGGGCGGTTCCGAGCTGGCCCCGAACGAAGCGCACGTTCCACAGTCCCCTGAGAGCGCGGACCATCTCCCGTGTCTCATTGAACCTCCGCGACAGCTCGAGGGCCCGGGAGTAGGTGCGCTCCACCTCGACCGCCGCGTAGCCCTTGGTCACGATCAAGGCGGGCCCGAGCGCCAGGTGAAGCCCGATCTCCAGCCGGGAGCGGTGCACCCCGTCCGGTAGGTCTTGCAGCACTTCCAGCCCGCTGGATAGATGTGTGATTGCCTCGGCGTGTGCCACGCGACTCAGCGCGTTCTCCCCGGCCAGGCCGTGGTACTGCACCGCGCGACGGGCATCCCGTGCTCGCTCGAAGTGCGTGGCCAGCTCGGCGGCGATGTCGCGTGCTCGCCCGGCGAACGCCCGCTCCAGGCGCTCGGCGATGCGGGCGTGCAGCTGGCGGCGGCGGCCCGCGGGGACCCCATCGTAGAGCACTTCCTGGTGGAGCGCGTGGAGGAAGCCGTACCCGCCGGCCGTGGTCCGGTCCGGCCAATCGGTCGCGCCCCTGGGCTCGAGGAACTGGCCGCGCGCGGCCAGGTGCGCGCACCGCGCCTCGATCTCCCCGCCGTCCTCCTCGAGCCCCGCGGCGAGCGCGGCCGCCGAGAACTCCATACCCGCGACGCTGGCGACCTCCAGGAGCCGGCGATCCTCGGCCCCCAGCCTCTGCGCCTGCTGCTCGATCAGCCGACGCAGGACGTCGGGAACATCTCGGGGACGGTCGGCCCGCGCATCGTCGATGATCCACTGGCCCCCGCGCTGCACGATGAGCGCCCTCGCGACGAGATCGTTAGCCACCGTGACCATGAACAGCGGATTCCCGTCGGTTCTCAGGTGGATATGGCGCACGAGCCCGGGGGAGACGGCGGTGCTGGACAGCCAGGCGGCCAGGTACTCGGCAACGTCCGCCTCTCTTA
>JBKPDQ010000023.1:0-19199 GCA_046728015.1 Actinomycetota bacterium | reverse complement strand
GTCCTGCTGCTGTGGATCGTCTGGTTCGACCCCCCCGCCGGGCCCCATCGCACGAGCGCGCTCGTGCACGGCGTGGGCGGCGGGCTGGTGGGATGGGCGATCGCCGAGTCCCTGCGCCGTCGCCTCGCCTGGCCGGCGTGGGGCGTCGTCACGCTGGCGAGCGTCGCCGCGCTGACCGTGCTCTGGGAGCTCGGCGAGCTCTTGGGCGACCGCGTCCTCGAAACGGCCCTGATCCCGAACTCCCGGGACTCCGCCCTGGACATCTCCTTCGGAATCATCGGGGGCGCCGGAGCGATCGCCCTCGCTCGCCTGCTCGCGCAGCGGCGGCGGCGCACCTAGGATGGCCGCCGCCGACGCCCTCGACGGCCGCGTGATCGCGATCGCCGGCGCCACCGGCGGTCTCGGGCCGATCGTCTGCCGTCGCCTCGCCGACGCCGGCGCCACCCTCGCCTGCACGGACCTCTTCGAGGAGCGTCTCGACCAACTCGCCTCCGACCTCGCTCTCGACGAGGAGCGCATCGACACCCGCGTCGTCGACCTGCTCGACGGCGACGCCGCCAGCGGGTGGTGCGGCGCCCTCACCGAGCGCTTCGGTCGCGTCGACGGCCTCCTCCACCTCGTCGGCGGCTGGCGCGGCGGCCAACCGCTCGCCGAGACGCCCCTCGACGACTACGAGTGGCTCCACGACCTGCTCGTCCACACCGTCCAGCACACCACGCGCGCCTTCTACGACGCGCTGCGCCAGAGCGAACACGGCCGCTTCGTCCTCGTCTCCTCCTCCCAGGCGCAAGTCCCCAGCGGCACCAACGCCTCCTACGCCGCCACCAAGGCCGCGGCGGAGACCTGGACCCTCGCCCTCGCCGACTCATTTCGCGCCGCCGAATCCGCCGCGACCGCGAACATCGTCGTCGTCAACGCCATCCTCACGCCGCGGATGCGCGAGGAGAACCCCGACAAGCCGTTTCGCACTTTCACCGCCGCCGAAGACATCGCCGAGGCCATTGCCTTCGTCTGCTCCGACGCCGCGGCGAAGATGAACGGCAAGCGCCTGGCCCTTAACCCGTGAGCGACTCGTCCACCGCCACCGCCGCCGCGCGCGGATTCGCCAGTGACAACCACTCCGGCGCGCACCCAGAGGTGCTCGCGGCGATCCAGGCGGCCAACGCCGGACACGCCCGCGCCTACGGCGAGGACAGCTACACCGCCACCGCGCAGGAGCGATTCCGCGAGCACTTCGGCCCCGACGCCCGCGCCTTCCTCGTCTTCAACGGCAGCGGCGCCAACGTCGCCAGCCTCGACGCCTGCACCCGCGGCTTCGAGGCGGCCATCTGCACCGACACCGCCCACATGCACGTCGACGAATGCGGAGCGCCCGAGCGCATCGCCGGCACGAAGCTGCTGACCGTCACCACCGAGCACGGCAAGCTCGCGCCCTCCGACCTCTCCCGCTGGGAGCACCGCCGCGGCGACGACCACTTCCCGCAGCCGCGCGTCGTCTCGATCACCCAGGCGACCGAGCTCGGGACCGTCTACAGCGCCGACGAGGTCCGGGCGATCGCCGACGCCGCTCACGAGCTCGGCATGCTCCTGCACCTCGATGGCGCGCGGCTCGCGAACGCGGCCGCGTCACTCGACCTCTCCCTGCGCGAGGTCACCACCGACGTCGGCGTCGACGTCGTCTCCTTCGGCGGCACCAAGAACGGGCTGATGTTCGGCGAGGCGGTCGTCTTCCTGCGGCCCGAACTCGCCGACGGCTTCATCTTCGTCCGCAAGCAGCTCGCACAGCTGGCGTCCAAGATGCGTTTCGTCGCGGCTCAGTTCGACGCCCTGCTCGGGGGTGACCTCTGGCTGCGCAACGCCCGCCACGCCAACGACATGGCCGCCCGTCTGGCGGCAGGGGTCGAGTCCATCGACGGCGTCGAGATCGCCCATCCGGTCGAGGCGAACGCCGTCTTCGCGCGCCTACCGCGACCGGCGATCAACAGGCTGCTGTCCGATTGGCCCTACGAGCAGCCCTTCTACATCTGGGACGAGGCCAGCGACGAGGTGCGCTGGATGTGCGGCTGGGACACCACCGCCGGCGACGTCGACAGCTTCATCGACGCCGCGCGCTCCGCCGTCGGCTACTGACGGCGCGAGCGCTCGCACGGCTCACGCAGCGCGCCCGGACTGGGGCTACTGAATCTCCTTGTCCTTCCCCGGACCGCCGTCGAGCTTGTCCTTGCCGGGCCCGCCCTTCAAGGTGTCCTTGCCCTTGCCGCCGCAGAGGCCGTCCTTGCCCTTCTTGCCGAAGAGCTTGTCGTTTCCGCCCAGGCCCAGGATCCCGTCCTTCTTCTTCGTTCCCTTGAGCTTGTCCTTCTTGCCCGTTCCCACCCGGTTGACGATCACGCCCTCGCACTTGACCAGCTCGTAGGCGCCGATGTCGCCCTTGCCCTTGCGGGGCGCGCCGCGCTGGTCCTTCTTCTCAGACTCGGACTTGGGGACCTTGTTCTTGACCGGCGACTTCTTGAACGCGTGGGTGTCGGTCGGGCCGCCGTTGTTCTTCAGCGGCTTCAGCTTCGGGTCGACGTCGATCAGGTTGCCCCCCTCGTCGTCGAAGTCCGCGGTGCCGACCTCCCCGATCAGGCTGAAGGAGACGTTCCATGCACTGAACTCCAGGTCGTCCAGATCGGGGTTCGTGGTGGCGGTGTTGCCCGCGACGATCGTCCCGACGAGGGGGAACCCGGGGGGCGGAACGTAGGGCGAAAAGGAAGCTGCGAGCCCTCCGCCGGAGCCGGCCTCGTTGCGAGTCACGGTCGTGTTGCGGACCTCGAACGACGGATAGCGGTCGCTGGCGGACTGGAGCACGGCTGCACCGCCCCCGACGTTCGCGGCCTCGTTGCCGGAGATCGTCGAGTTTGAGATACGGGTATTCGCGCCCTGGCCGTAGATGCCGCCGCCGGTGGCAGTGGCCGAGTTGCCCGAGATCGTGGAGTCTTCTACGACGAGCTCGGCGTACGTGCCGTACGGCTTCAGCGCGACGCCGCCCCCGTCGACCGCGGTGTTGCCGGTGATCGTCACCCGGGAGAGGGTGAGATCGACCTCGCCGATGGCGAAGATCGCGCCGCCGTCCTCATCAGACGTGTTCCTGGCGTCGCCGCCCGTGAGCGTCAAGCCGGAGATCGTCACGTCCATGTCCGTATCAGGGACAACAGAGCCGCGGACCTCGAACGCCCGCTCTGCGTAAGGCGCGCTCACGGTCACCCTTCGCGCACCAGGGCCAACGATCCTCACGTCGCCGCCCTGGACCTCGAGGGGCGTTCCCTTCAGTTGGATCGCTCCAGAGAGCTTCGACTTGAAAAGGATGCGGTCCGGTCCCCCCGCGTCGTCCGCGTCGTCGATCGCCGTGCGCAGCGACCCGGCGCCCGAGTTCTTCAGGTTCGTGACTTTGAAGTCGTCGGCCTGTGCGGTCGCCGGGAGCGCCGCCAGCGCCCCGAGCGAAAGCCCTGCTCCGAGCGTCCTGCGCCCGCTCATCGTCTCGTCCCCTCCTTGCTGCAGTCGAGTGGCAGGGCGAGCCTATCCGGGCCGGGGAGGCTGTCAAGCCGAAGCTGCAGCAAGCCCTAAACTCACCGACGCGCCCGGATAGCTCAGTCGGTAGAGCACCTCCATGGTAAGGAGGGGGTCGCCGGTTCGAGTCCGGCTCCGGGCTTAAATGGCGGAGATCTGGCTTGTCGTCTCCGAGGGGCCCGACGCCGGTCGCGAATGGCGCCTCACCGAAACGCTGGTCGTCGGCAGAGCCGGCGACGCGGACGTCGTGCTCGGGGACCCCACGGTGTCACGGCAACACGCCTCGCTCAGCGCACAGGGCGAGACGGCGATCGTGGAAGACCTTCAGTCGAGCAACGGCACCTTCGTCAACGGCGAGCAGGTCGGCCAACCCCGGCGCGTCGGCGCGGGGGACGTCATCGGCGTCGGGGGCTCGACGATGATCGAGGTGACCGTCGGCCCGACCGGCACGCACACGCCGACCGGCGAGCCGACGGTGGTCGAGCAGCAAGCCGAGCGGTGACGGCACCATCGCCGGCTGGCCGCCGTTACTAGGCTCCCGCGCCCGTGGACTTCTCCCTCACCGACGAGCAGCACCACTTCGTCGAGGCGATCCGCGACTTCTGCCAGCGCGAGATCGGAACCCCCGAGCAGCGCGAGCGGCTGACGAACGGCCACACCGAGGCCCACTCGGCCGAGATCTACTCGAAGATGGCCGACCTCGGCTGGCTGGGAGTCACCATCGACGAGGTCTACGGCGGCTCTGGCGGTGGGATGGCCGACGCCTGCCTGTTCATGGAGGAGACATCCCGCGGTCTGGCGCCGATCGGCGGCTACGGGACGACGCTTATCGTCGCCAGCGCCGTGCAGCGCTTCGGGACCGAGGAGCAGAAGCAGCAGATCCTCGGGGGGATCGCCAGGGGCTCCGTCGAGGCGATCGCCATGACCGAGCCCGAGGCCGGCTCGGACGTGGGCTCACTTCAGACCTCGGCCGAGCGCGTCAACGGAGGCTTCGTCATCAACGGGCAGAAGGTCTTCTGCTCCAACGCCCATATCTCCGACCACGTCCTGGTCGTCTGTCGCACGACTAAGGGCGAGTCGAAGCACGAGGGGCTGACGATGCTCTTGGTGCCGACGGACAACCCGAAGATGGAGATCCAGCCGATCGACACGATGGGCGGGCGGGAGACCAACTACCTCTACCTGACCAACTGCGAGGCGCCGGAGGACGCCGTGCTCGGCGAAGTCGACCAGGGCTGGATGCAGCTCATGGCTGGCCTCAACGTCGAGCGCCTCATCCTCTCGGCGATCATGCTCGGAACCGGGGAGCGCGCCTTCGACGACGCGCTCGCCTACGTCAAGGAGCGCAAGCAGTTCGGAAAGCCGATCGGCTCCTTCCAGGCATTGCAGCACCGCCTCGCGGACCTCGCCACCGAGCTCGAGGCCGCGCGCCTGATGACCTACTGGTGCGCGGCCAAGGTCGATGAGGATCCCGACCAGATGCTTCCCCGCGAGGCCTCGATGGTGAAGCTCTTCGTCACCGAGACCGCGCAAAAGGCGGCGCTGGAAGGGATGCAGATGATGGGCGGCTACGGCTACTCGTCCGAGTACGACATGGAGCGCCTGGTCCGCCAGACTTTGGTCGCGACGATCTACGGTGGCACAAGCGAGATCCAGCGCAACATCATCGCCAAGACTCTGGGGCTGTGACTAGGCGCTAACCCGCTCGGATAGCGCATCTGCGATCGACGGCCGCGCCTGGTGCGCCGTCGGAGTTCAGGCGATCGGCACAGCCCTCCGGCACCGGCAGAATGAGGTCGGGCTCACCGACCGCGCGCTATCCTTCGCCCACCTCGCGTCCCCCCGCCCAGCGGGGTGACGAAACGGGGTCGTTTTTTTGTCGGGCCGCCATTGGCGGCGCCTGGTCTAAAGGAGCAGATGGCTCGCGGAGAAGTCCGAATCGCTGTCACTCTCGCCTGCGAAGAGTGCAAGCGGCGCAACTATCAGACCAACAAGTCGCGGCGTAACACGCCCGACCGGATCGAGCTGCGCAAGTACTGCCGCTGGTGCGGCCGCCACACGCCGCACAAGGAAACGCGCTGAGGCGCTCGGACCGTGGCCAAGACCAGAGCACAGCGAAAGGCAGAGCGTCGCCGCCGCGAGGCGCAGCAGGCGCGCCAGGGTGGCCAGCCCACCCAGGCCGAGGCGCAGCACGACACCCAGGTCCCGGAGTCTGCCGACGTCGTCGAGGCTGAGCTCGCCGAGCAGGGCGCTGATCTCGAGTCGCTGAAGGAGACACCGAGCGACGGCGGCGACGCTGCAGCGGCGCCCGAGGCGCCAGCTCCGTCGCGCGCCGACGTCGGGGTTCCAGAGACCGGCGATCGGATCAGCCGCCGCGCCCGCAAGCGCGAGGAACGGGAGCGACGCCAGCGCGCCAGGGAGTCCGAGCGCCGCAGGCAGCCACGGGAGGAGGCGCCCGAGCGCCAGCGCGGGCCGATCATCGGCTTCCTGGTCTCCTGCTGGGCCGAGCTCAAGCGCGTGCAGTGGCCGGATCGCGAGACGCTGATCCAGGCCTCCGCCGTGACCCTGGTCTTCATCGCGATCATGGCGGCCTACCTCGGCGTGCTCGACGCGATCTTCAACTGGCTCGTTCAGCGGATCCTCTAGCCGGGTCGCCGATGTTTCGCTGGTACGTCATCAACACCTACTCTGGGCACGAGAACAAGGTCAAGGCCAATCTCGAGCACCGGGTCGAGACCATGGGCGCTCGTCAGCGCGTGCGCCAGGTCGTCGTGCCGACCGAGCAGGTGTCGGAGCTCAAGGACGGCCAGCGCGTGCAGGTCGAGAAGCGCACGATGCCCGGCTATGTCCTGGTCAACATGGAGATGACCGACGACGCCTGGAACCTGGTCAAGAACACGCCGGGCGTCACCGGCTTCGTCGGCTCCCGCAACAAGCCGATCCCGCTCTCGCAGCCCGAGGTCGACCGGCTGATGCACCGTGAGACCGCGGAGCGCCCGCGCACCCGCGCGCAATTCGACGTCGGCGAGACGGTCAAGGTGATCTCGGGTCCGCTGTCTGACTTCTCGGGCGAGATCGCCGAGATCAACGAGGACGCCGCGAAGCTCAAGGTCCTGGTATCGATCTTCGGTCGGGAAACCCCAGTCGAGGTCGGCTACGACCAGGTAAAGAAGATCTAGAGATGGCGAAGAAGGTCCTGACCATGATCAAGCTGCAGATCCCCGCGGGGGCTGCGAACCCGGCTCCGCCGGTGGGCCCAGCCCTGGGCCAGCACGGCGTCAACATCATGGAGTTCTGCAAGGCGTTCAACGCCCAGACCGAGGGCGACCGCGGCACGATCATCCCCGTCGAGATCACTGTCTACGAGGACCGGTCGTTCGACTTCATCACCAAGACCCCGCCCGCCGCCGTCCTCATCAAGGAGGCCGCCGGCATCGAGAAGGGCTCGGGCGAGCCGCACGTCGAGAAGGTCGGCAGGATCACCGCCGACCAGGTCCGGCAGATCGCCGAGCGCAAGATGCCCGACCTCAACGCCAACGACCTCGACGCGGCCTCGCGAATCATCGCCGGCACCGCCCGCTCGATGGGCGTCGAGGTCGACGGGATGGAGAGCTGATGGCTCATAAGCGAGGCAAGCGCTACCAGGCCGCCCTCGAGCAGGTCGATCGCACCCGCCGCTATCCGCCCGCGGAGGCGGTCGCGCTGGCCAAGCAGACCGCCGTCGCCAACTTCGACGAGACGGTCGAAGTCCACCTGCGCCTCGGAGTCAACGTCCGCCACGCCGAGGAGCAGCTGCGCGGGACGCTCGCGCTCCCGAACGGACTCGGCAAGGAGCTGACGGTGGCGGTGTTCGCCGAGGGCGACGCGGCGAAGGCGGCAAGCGACGCGGGGGCCGACTTCGTCGGCGCCCAGGATCTCGCCGAGCGTGTGGAGGGCGGTTGGACCGACTTCGACGTCGCTATCGCCACCCCGGACCTGATGGGGCCTGTGGTCTCGAAGCTCGGCCGCATCCTCGGGCCGCAGGGCAAGATGCCCAATCCCAAGGTCGGGACGGTCACCGACGACGTCGCGAAGGCGGTGGAGGAGGCCAAGGCGGGCAAGGTCGAGTACCGCACCGACCGCCACGGCATCGTCCACCTGACCATTGGCAAGGCGAGCTTCGACGAGCGCGCGCTGCTTGAGAACTACGCGGCAGTGATCGACGAGATCGTGCGGGCAAAGCCGGCCGCGGCGAAGGGCCGTTACCTGCTGTCGGTCACCCTCGCGTCGGCGATGGGCCCGGGCGTCCCGGTCGACGCGACCCGCACGCGCGAGAGCGAGATCCTCGCCGGCGCCGCCGACGGCGCTGAGGCGAACGCCGACGCCGAGGCGTCACCGGCCGAAGAGGCCGAGGCGGCGGCGACCTCCGCCTGAGGCCTGGGCGCTAACCGCCCGTCTCTGATCCGTTCTCGGCGCTGAAGCCGGCCACGCGCCGTCGCAGCTCTCGCGACTCGATCACGCGATCGATCAAGCCGTAGTCGGCCGCCTCCTCGGCGCTGAAGAAGCGGTCGCGCTCCATGTCGGCGTGCAGCTGCTCGGCGCTCTGCCCGGTGTGCCGCGCGTAGATCTCCTCGGTGCGGCGGCGCAGCTCCAGCACCTCGCGCGCGTGAATCTCGACGTCGGTCGACTGCCCCTGGAATCCCGAGGTCGGCTGGTGAATCAGGATCCGGGCGTTCGGCAGCGCCATCCGCTTGCCCTCGGTGCCGCCGGCGAGGATGAGCGAGCCCCCCGACATCGCGATCCCGAAGCAGATCGTCTGGACGTCCGGCGCGACGAAGCGCATCGCGTCGTAGATCGCCAGCGCAGAGCTGAGCGACCCGCCCGGCGAGTTGAGATAGATGTTGATGTCCTTGTCGGGGTCGTCCGACTCGAGGTGCATCAGCTGGGCGACGATGAGATTCGCGATCTGGTCGTCGAGGGGCTGGCCGATGAACACGATCCGTTCGCCGAGCAGGCGTGAGTAGATGTCGAACGAGCGCTCGCCGCGAGCCGTCTGCTCGATGACCATCGGAATCAGCTGGGCGCGTGCTCTGCCGACCTGCAACTTCATGGTTGCGCATACTAGCGCAACCGAACGGTTGCAGTAGCATTCCCGGGCCAGCAACGCAAAGGAGTCCCCGATGTCGGAGTCTGAGTTCACCGAGCGAAGCGTTGAACGAGAGGTTGAGGTCCCGGCCAGCCGCGAGGAGGCGTGGCAGGTCCTGACCGATCCCGAGCAGGTCGGCGGCTGGCTCGCCGAGGAGGCGGAGTTCGACTTGCGACCGGGCGGGGACCTCACGGTTCGCACGGATGGCGAGACGCGTGAAGGGTTCTTCGAGGAGATCTCCGAGCCCGACCGGCTGGTCTTCTGGTGGGGCGAGGTCGACGGAGAGCTCGCCCGAGTGCAGATCGACCTGGAAGAGGTGGAGGAAGGCACCCGGATCCGCGTCGTCGAGGGTCGTCCCCTGGTGACGGTGGACGTCATCGGTGCCGGGATCGGGTTCGAGGGCGGTAGCGCGGCGCCGCAGATGAGTGCGGTCCTGCAGGCGGTCGCTTGATGGCATCCGTCGCAGCTCGCGACGCCGTTTTCGACGCCCTCTCCGATCCCACGAGACGCCAGGTTCTGTCGCTGATCGGAGAGCGTGGCGAGGCAACCGCGAGCGCGCTCGCGCGCGAGCTCCCGGTCAGCCGCCAGGCCGTTCAGAAACATCTCTCCACGCTAATGGCGGCAGGCTTGGTCGCTTCCCGGCGAGAAGGCCGCGAGGTCTTCTACCGCGTGACGCCGGCGCCAATGTCAGAGGCGGTCTCGTGGATCGCCGCGGTCGGCGCGGAGTGGGACACGCGCCTGGCGGCGCTCAAGCGCCAGCTCTCTCAGCCCCGCTCGCGCGGCTGAGACCGATCAGCTAGCATCGCCAACTCGATACCTGCCAAAGACCGTCGGCGGGGCCCCCCACGGCCCGGAAGTCCGGCGCAGGTGAGGACCCGAAGCACGCCTTCAGGCCCGCCTGCGCGCGGGATTTTCTGTTGATGAGGGGCCTTAGCCCGGAAAAGAAGCGGGTAAGGACGCCGAAGGCGTCCGCGAGTTATTCGGACATGGACAAGGAACAGAAAGCAGCAGCAGTAGTCGAGCTCAGCGACCGCCTCAAGGAGGCGGAGTCGATCTTTGCAGTCGACTACCGGGGCATCAGCGTCACCGGGGCGGCCGAGCTGCGCACGAGGCTTCGCGAGGCCGACGCGGTCTTCAAGGTCGTCAAGAACCGGCTCGCCAAGCGCGCGGTGGCGGATGCCGGCGCCGAGGACCTCGTGGAGTTGCTCGAGGGCCCGACCGCGCTGACCCTGATCAAGGGCGACCCGGTGACCGCAGCGAAGGCGATCTCGACCTTCGCCCGCGAGCACGATGTGCTCGTCTACAAGGGCGGGATCATGGACGGCGCACCGCTCGACGCCGACGGCTTCGCCGCGATCGCTCGCCTACCGAGCCTCGAGGTGCTGCACGGCCAGCTCGTCGGCGTGACCGCGAGTCCCCTGACCGGCCTCGTGCGAGGCCTGAGCTCGCTGGTGTCCGGCCTGGCCGTGGCGCTCGGACAGGTCGCCGAGCAGGGACTCGTCAGCGGGGAGGCGCCCGAGCCAGAAGCCGTGGCTGAGGAGGCGTCACAAGAGTCGACTGAGGCAGACGCCACCCCGGCCGGTGCTAGCGACGAAGTCGCGGAAGCTGAGGCCGAACCTGCCGCCCCGTCCGAGGCCGAACCCGCCGACACCGGACGCGAAGCGGAGGATGTCGGCCGAGAGACTTCAGAAACCGAAACCGAGACCGACGGCGAGCAGGAGCGGTCGGATGAAAGCGAGGAGTAAGAGTGGCAACCAAGGTGTCCACCGAGGAGTGGATCGAGGAACTCAAGAGCATCTCCGTGCTCGAGCTCTCCGAGCGCATCAAGGCGCTCGAGGAGGAGTTCGGCGTCTCCGCAACCGCGGTCGCCGCGGCGGCACCCGCTGTCGGCGGTGCCGCCGCCGAGGATGGAGCCGGCGAGGAGTCGAGCACCGTCGACGTCGTCCTGAATTCGGCCGGAGACAAGAAAATCCAGGTGATCAAGGCCGTCCGCGCGGCGACAGGCCTCGGCCTCAAGGAGGCGAAGGCCCTCGTCGACAGCGCCCCCAACCCCGTCAAGGAGGGTGTGGAGCGCGAGGAGGCCGAGAAGCTCAAGGGCGAGCTCGAGGAAGCCGGCGCCGAAGTCGAGCTCAAGTAAACTCCGCGGCTCATACCCGGCGCCTCGGAGCCCTGCCTCAGCGTCAAGGCCTGAGCCGCGGGTCCCGGGTAGTTCGAAATATCTTCCCCACGCTTGAGCCAGGCGTGGACGATGTGTTATCTTTGAACGTCGCGCGCCGTTGAGCCCTGTTTACCCAAGCTCACGCGCGGATCCGTGTCGCGCGGATTCGCGTTGTCGTCAACCCATCTGAGGAGTCGCCCAGTTGGCCAGATCCCATGCTGCCCCCGCAACCCGCAGGTCCTTTTCACGTCTTCCACAGCCCCTTGAAGTACCGCACCTGATCGATATCCAGCGCCGTTCCTTCGAGGCCCTCACGGACCCGAAGGACGGGATGCTGCGCGCCACGATCGACGACATCTCGCCGATCGAGGACTACACCGGCAACCTTGCGATCGTCTTCGGCGATTTCAAGTTCGACGAGCCGACCCATTCGATCGCGGAGTGCCGTGAGAAGGACATCACCTACTCGCGCCCGCTGAACGTCACGGTGGCGTTCCAGAACCGTGAGACCGGCGAGATCCGCGAGCAGACGGTGTTCATGGGCGACTTCCCGTGGATGACCGACCGCGGCACCTTCATCATCAACGGCACCGAGCGCGTGGTCGTCACCCAGCTCGTGCGCTCCCCGGGCGCCTATGTGATGGAGCCCAAGGATCGCGAGAAGCAGGTCTTCATCGCCAACCTGATGCCGGCGCGCGGCTCCTGGCTGGAGCTCGAGATCGACAAGAAGGGTCGCGTCTACGCCCGCATCGACCGCAAGCGCAAGCTGCCGGTCACGGTGCTGCTGCGCGCGATGGGCTTCGTCACCGACGAAGAGATCCTCAAGCTGTTCGACAACTCGGTCTACATCCGGCACACGATCGAGGCCGACACCGAGCCCACCAAAACCGAAGAGGGCGCCCTGATCGAGCTGTTCAAGAAGCAGCGACCCGGCGAGCCGCCGTCGGTTGACGCCGCCAAGGCACTGCTCGAGCAGCTGTTCTTCGACCCGAAGCGCTACGACCTCACGCGCGTCGGGCGCTACAAGCTGAACGCCCGCCTCGACCTCGACGTCGACCTCGACACCCGCACCCTGACCAAGGACGACATCGTCGCCCTGATCAAGGAGCTGGTCACGATTCCGAAGCTGCTCGGGGTCCCCGAGGACATCGACGAGGAGAACCCGATCAAGGACTACGCCGCCGAGGCGGCGAGCTACTCGCGGGATCCGATCCACGATCACCTCGACGAGTACGAGCATTTCGGCAACCGCCGGCTGCGCACCGTCGGTGAGCTGATCCAGGATGCCTTCAGGGTCGGGCTCTACCGGATGGAGCGCGTCGTGCGTGAGCGCCTCACGACCGAGGACGCCGACGCCATCACGCCGCAGACGATCATCAACATCCGCCCGGTCGTTGCGGCGCTCAAGGAGTTCTTCGGCTCCTCGCAGCTGTCGCAGTTCATGGACCAGACGAACTCTCTGTCCGGCCTCAGGCACCGGCGGCGCCTGTCGGCGCTCGGCGCCGGCGGCCTTACCCGCGAGCGCGCCCCGATCGAGGTCCGCGACGTGCACCCGACCCACTACGGCCGCATGTGCCCGATCGAGACCCCGGAGGGCCCGAACATCGGCCTGATCGGCTCGCTGTCCTCCTACGCGGAGATCTCGGAGCACGGGTTCGTCACCACGCCGTACCGGGAGGTCAAGGACGGCGTCGTGACCAAGAAGATCGTCCACCTGGACGCCACCCAGGAGGAGGACCACGTGATTGCGCAGGCGAACGCGGAGGTCGATCCGAAGACGAACAAGCTCAAGGGTCCGCAGGTCCAGTGCCGCTCACGCGACGGCGAGTACGTCGTCGTGCCGCCGAAGCAGGTGACGCTGATGGACGTCTCGCCGACCCAGATCTGGTCGGTTACGACGGCCCTCATCCCCTTCCTCGAGCACGACGATGCGAACCGCGCCCTCATGGGCTCGAACATGCAGGCCCAGGCGGTGCCGCTCCTCGAGCCGGAGGCGCCGCTCATCGGCACCGGGATGGAGCGCCGCGCCGCGGTCGACACCGGCGACGTGGTGATCGCGACCGGCGCCGGCGAGGTCACCTACGTTGACGCCGAGCGAATCGTCGTCACCCGCGGCTCGCGCAAGGACGAGTACGAGCTCGACAAGTTCATGCGCTCGAACCAAGGCACGATCATCCACCAGACCCCGACCGTCTCGGTCGGCGAGAAGGTGGAGGAGGGCTCGGTGCTCGCCGACGGCTCCTCGACGGCCGGCGGTGAGATCGCCCTGGGCAAGAACTGCCTGGTCGCCTTCATGTCCTGGGAGGGCTACAACTTCGAGGACGCAATCATCATCTCCCAGCGGCTGGTCAAGGACGACGTGCTGACCTCGATCCACATCGAGGAGTACGAGATCGACGCCCGGACGACCAAGCTGGGCGACGAGGAGATCACTCGGGACATCCCGAACCGCTCCGAGGAGAGCCTGCGCAACCTCGACGAGCGCGGCATCGTCCGCATCGGCGCCGAGGTTCAGTCGGGCGACCTGCTCGTGGGCAAGGTGACGCCCAAGGGCGAGACCGAGCTGACGGCCGAGGAGAAGCTGATCCGGGCGATCTTCAAGGAGAAGGCCCGTGAGGTCCGCGACACCTCCCTGAAGGTGCCGCACGGCGAGGGCGGCGTCGTGATCGACGTGATCACGTTCGATCGTGACGAGGGCGACGACCTGGCGCCTGGCGTCAACAACCTGGTCCGCGTCTACGTCGCGACCAAGCGCAAGATCGCGGAGGGCGACAAGCTCGCCGGCCGCCACGGGAACAAGGGCGTGATCGCCCGGATCGTGCCCGAGGAGGACATGCCCTTCCTCGAGGACGGCACGCCCGTGGACGTGATCCTCAACCCGCTCGGCGTGCCGAGCCGAATGAACATCGGGCAGATCCTCGAGACGCATCTCGGCTGGGTTGCCGCCAACGGCTGGTACGACGACGGCTCCGACGCCCAAATGCAGGCCAAGAGCAACGGGGGGCGCGTCAACGTCGCCACGCCGGTGTTCGACGGCGCCTCGCTCCAGGATGTCGACGAGGCCCTCGCGCGCTGGCAGGAGGAGAACGCCGACCGCGGCATCGACCTCGGGCTCAACAAGAGCGCTCCGGAGGGCAGCCGGGTGGCCGGCACCGCGAAGCTGTTCAACGGCCGCACGGGTGAGCCGTATGAGGGTCGCGTGACCGTCGGTCACATGTACATCCTCAAGCTCCTGCACCTGGTCGACGACAAGATCCACGCTCGCTCGACGGGCCCCTACTCGCTGGTCACTCAGCAGCCGCTGGGCGGCAAGGCGCAGTTCGGCGGCCAGCGATTCGGCGAGATGGAGGTCTGGGCACTCGAGGCCTACGGCGCGGCCTACACGCTGCAGGAGATGCTGACCGTGAAGTCCGACGACACCGTCGGCCGCGTGAAGGCCTACGAGTCGATCGTCAAGTCCGAGAACATCCCCGAGCCCTCGGTGCCCGAGTCGTTCAAGGTCCTGATCAAGGAGATGCAGAGCCTGGCGCTCGACGCCAACCTGGTCGCCGACGAGGGCGCGGTCGACCTCACCGAGGAGGACGACGAGCTGCTGCGGGCGGCCGAGGAGCTGGGCATCGACCTCTCCGGCGTGCGAGCCGGCGGCGACGGCGCAGCGGACGAACAGGAAGAGCAAGTCGTCGCCGAGGGCGACGGTGGCTCCACCGACGGCTCCAACGGAGCCGGTGCGGGGGCGTCTGAAGAGGCGAAGGTAGAGGAGTAGCGGGACACCACATGGACATCAACAATTTCGACGCAATCGAGATCGGCCTCGCCGCCAGCAAGAAGATCCGGAGCTGGAGCCACGGTGAGGTCACCAAGCCGGAGACGATCAACTACCGGACGCTGAAGCCCGAGAAGGACGGGCTCTTCTGCGAGCGCATCTTCGGTCCGACCAAGGACTGGGAGTGCTACTGCGGCAAGTACAAGCGAGTCCGCTACAAGGGCATCGTCTGCGAGCGCTGCGGGGTAGAGGTCACCCGCTCGAAGGTTCGCCGCGAGCGCATGGGCCACATCGATCTGGCCGCGCCCGTCTCCCACATCTGGTTCTTCAAGGGCGTCCCTAGCCGGATCGGCTACCTGATCGACATGGCTCCGAAGGAGCTCGAGAAGGTCCTGTACTTCGCCGCTTCGATCGTCACCTGGATCGACGAGGAGGCGCGCACCAAGGACCTGAAGAAGCTCGAGAAGGAGGTCAAGAAGATCACCGACGGCTACACCGCCGAGCGCGAGCAGCGCGTCCAGGAGCTCAACGAGTCCCTGGAGCGGCGCAGCGCGTGGCTCTCCGACGAGGGCGGCAGGGACAGGTTCTCGGAGGAGGACGAGCTCTGGGCCGAGGGCCTCGGGGTCAACCCCAAGAAGCTCGACGACGCCGAGCGCACCAAGCTGCTCAAGGAGACCAAGAAGGCCGTCGAGGCCGAGATCTCCGATACCGAGGCGTACCTCGATGACGCCATCGAGCGCATGGAGGAGGTCTGGCGGACGTTCCAGGAGATGAAGGTCAAGGACGTCATCAACGACGAGGCCGTCTTCCGCGAGCTCAAGGACCGCTTCGGGTCCCCGTTCGGCTGGGGCGAGTACTTCCGCGGCGGCATGGGCGCGGAGGCGATCCGCGACCTGCTCCAGCAGGTTGACCTCGAGGCCGAGTGCGAGGAGCTCGAACAGACCATCGACTCCTCCAAGGGGCAGAAGCAGGCCCGTGCCGTGAAGCGGCTCAAGGTCGCCTCCGCCTTCCTCAACTCGCCCAACAAGCCCGAGTGGATGATCCTCGACTGCGTGCCGGTGATCCCGCCGGAGCTGCGGCCGATGGTCCAGCTCGACGGCGGTCGCTTCGCGACCTCCGATCTCAACGACCTGTACCGCCGGGTGATCAACCGCAACAACCGGCTCAAGCGCCTGCTCGACCTCGGCGCGCCCGAGATCATCGTCAACAACGAGAAGCGGATGCTTCAGGAGGCCGTCGACGCGCTGTTCGACAACGGCCGCCGCGGCCGGCCCGTGACGGGGCCCGGCAACCGGGCGCTGAAGTCGCTGTCCGACATGCTCAAGGGCAAGCAGGGGCGCTTCCGGCAGAACCTGCTCGGTAAGCGCGTCGACTACTCCGGCCGCTCGGTGATCGTTTCAGGGCCAAGCCTGAAGCTGCACCAGTGCGGGCTGCCGAAGCTGATGGCCCTGGAGCTGTTCAAGCCGTTCATCATGGCCCGCCTCGTCGAGCGCAAGGCCGTTCAGAACATCAAGGCGGCCAAGAAGATGGTCGACTCGATGATCCCCGAGGTCTGGGACGTGCTCGAGGAGGTCATCCACGAGCACCCCGTGCTGCTCAACCGCGCTCCGACGCTGCACCGCCTCGGCATCCAGGCCTTCGAGCCGGTGCTGGTGGAGGGCAAGGCGATCCAGATTCATCCCCTGGTCTGTCACGCCTTCAACGCCGACTTCGACGGCGACCAGATGGCCGTGCACGTGCCGCTGTCGGCGGAGGCTCAGGCGGAGGCCCGCATCCTGATGCTGTCCTCCAACAACATCCTCAGCCCGGCCCACGGCTCGCCGCTGGCGACGCCGACCCAGGACATGGTGCTGGGGATCTACTACCTGACCTACGGCCCGACGGGCGACGAGCTAGCCGCGCTCGACGAGAAGCTCAAGTCGAGCAACGCGGCGAAGTCCAACGGCAAGCGTCCGCACACGTTCCGTTCGGCGCAGGAGGCGGAGCTCGCTTACGAGAACCGCATCGCCAAGCTGCACGACCACGCCGAGTACCGGCGGCCCGGGCAGGAGCACTTCCTGACGACGGTCGGGCGCATCATCTTCAACGACCGCGTCGAGCGGGCTCTGGCCGAGGCGCTTGGCGACGACTGGGACCCCGAGCGGTACAGCTTTGTCAATCGCTCGCTGAAGAAGAAGGACGTCAACGAGATCGTCTCCGACCTGGTCGAGGCCTACGGTGCGTCGGCGATCGCCCGCGCGCTGGACGCCTTCAAGGAGTTGGGCTTCCACTTCGCGACCCAGGCCGGCCTGACGATCTCCAAGAACGACATCGTCTCTCCGCCCAGCAAGGAGGAGATCCTCGACCGTTACGAGGAGCAGGCCCAGGAGATCCAGGGCCAGTACGACGAGGGCTACATCACCGCCGAGGAGCGCCACGACGCGGTCACCGACCGGTGGGACAAGGCCACCGAGGAGGTCGCGGGCGCGATGGAGGACAACCTCCACGCGCTCAACCCCATCTACATGATGGCCAACTCCGGAGCGCGCGGATCGTTCAAGCAGATCCGCCAGCTGGCGGGAATGCGCGGCCTGATGGCCAACCCGAAGGGCGAGATCATCGAGCGGCCGATCAAGGCCAACTTCATGGAGGGTCTGTCGGTGCTCGAGTACTTCATCTCGACTCACGGCGCCCGCAAGGGCCTCGCCGACACGGCGCTGCGGACGGCCGACTCCGGCTATCTGACGCGGCGTCTCGTGGACGTGGCGCAGGACGTGATCATCCGCTCCGAGGACTGCAAGACGAAGGACTTCATCGAACTCCCGCTGCGCACCGAGGACGGCACGATCAACGCCAACCTCATCGGTCGCGTGGCGGCGAAGAAGTTCACGACCAAGCGCAACCGCGAGCTGCTCAAGCGCGGGCAGGAGATCGACCTGCCGGAGCTCGAAGAGATCGCCGAGGCCTTCGGCGACGAGGACGTCGACATCCCCGTTCGGTCGGTGCTGAAGTGCGAGCTCGAGAGCGGGATCTGCGCGGCGTGCTACGGCCGGGCCCTGGCGACCCGTTCCACGGTTGAGCTCGGCGATGCGGTGGGCATCATCGCGGCGCAGTCGATCGGCGAGCCGGGCACGCAGCTGACCATGCGGACGTTCCACACCGGCGGTGTCGCCGGCCTGGACATCACGCAGGGCCTGCCGCGCGTCGTCGAGCTATTCGAGGCGCGCAAGCCGAAGGGCCTGGCACAGATCTCGCCCGTGGCGGGCAAGGTCTCGGTCGAGGAGTCCGACAAGGCGGTGAAGGTGATCGTCACCGACGAGAAGGGCGAGGATCACTCCTTCAACTTCCCGTCTCGGACGCTGCTCAACGTCAGGCACGGCGATCGCATCGAGGCCGGCACCCAGCTCAACGAGGGCTCGCTCTACCCGGTGGAGCTGTTGGAGATCCGCGGCCGCACCGAGACCGAGCTCTACCTCGTCGCAGAGGTGCAGAGGGTCTACAAGGCGCAGGGCGTCGACATCAACGACAAGCACATCGAGCTGATCGTGCGTCAGATGCTCAAGCGGGTGCGGATCGAGTCCAAGGGCTCGACCAACCTCCTGCCCGGCGCGCTCGAGGATCGCCATCAGCTCAAGCTGATCAACAAGCGGGTAAAGGACGACGGAGGCACGCCCGCCAAGGCCGAGGGGGTGATCCTCGGGATCACCAAGGCCTCGCTGGCGACCGAGTCGTTCCTGTCGGCCGCTTCCTTCCAGGAGACTACGAAGGTGCTCACCGACGCCGCCCTCGAGGGCAAGCGTGACCGGCTCCAGGGCCTGAAGGAGAACGTGATCATCGGCAAGCTGATCCCGGCGGCCACGGGCCTCAAGCACTACCGCACGCTCGAGATCGAGCCGGTGGAGCCGGCCCAGCGCCCCGACGAGGACCTCCTCGACGAGGAGGAGCTCGCGGCCGAGCTCGGCCTCTCCGAGGACGGCGACGAGGTCACGGAGCTCGAGGGCTTCGGCCCCTCCTTCGCCGAGGAGCTCGAGGAGCTCGCCGAGGAGATCGAGACGGGCGCCGAGGGCGACTCGGACTAGCGGCTACCGCTCCGCCACCGCAGTAAGCGCGCCAACGTTTCCAGGGCTGGGTAGAGAGAACGCGCAACTGGTCCTCCCGCCCGGCCCGGCCGCGGCTCGCTTCCATCGGCCAGGGGCGCGGGCCGTGCTCGCGGGGTTGACCGCGATATGCGCGGCCAACTTCCCAGGCACGTCCGGGTGGGATGCCCGTTGGGAACTTGACGGCGTCCCCCCGCAGCCCGCCAGGCACCCCTGCGCTGCGAGCCCTCCTCGGCCACGGCACCCGCCCGGCCCTCACCCGCTCGAAGGTCGAGCGGCGGTTCCTCGACCTGATCAGACAGGCCGGTCTGCCCGCGCCCGAGGTCAACTTCACGACCGAGCACTACGAGCTGATCGCACAGGCGCTGACTCGGCGAGCGCCCTAGACGCGCTCGGGCTCTGCCGATCCGCGCTGGTCGGCGTGCGCGGATGCCGCTCGCAGCGGAGCCGGCGCGACGACCACCCGGGTGCGGCCGCCCGGTGGGCAGTCCGGCAGCGGCTGAGCGTCGGGCGCGTGCGGGCCGCGGCGAG
>JBKPDQ010000022.1:0-15525 GCA_046728015.1 Actinomycetota bacterium | reverse complement strand
TCCCGAGCCGGTTCGGGCCGAGCCGTGCGGTCGGGCCGGCGACCGAGAGCGCGGCGACGACCGAGCCGTCCGCCTCGCGGATCGGGGCCGCGACCGCGGCGAGCCCCATCTCGAGCTCGTCGACGATCGTCGCGTAGCCGCGCGTGCGCACCGCCTCGAGCTCGCGCTCGAGCTGTCCCGCGTGGATGATCGTCCGGGCCGTGCGCTGCTCGAGCGGCCCGAACGGCAGCGTCGAAGCGCCGAACGCGAGGAACAGCTTGCCGGCGGCGCTGCAGTGGTCGGGGACCTCGCGGCCGACCCAGCTGCTGACGCCGAGCACGTGCGGCCCGTCGACCTGCGCGACCGCCTCGGCGCCGCGCGGCGTGCCCACCATCAGGTTGACGGTCTCACCGCTCTCCTCGGCCAGTCGGCGCATGGCCGGCTCGGCCAGCGCTGCGAGATCGCGGGCGGCCTCGCCCGAGCGCGCGAACCGCAGCTCGCGCGGCCCGGGCCGCACCGCCGTCCGGCCGCTGTCCCACTCGATGAGCCCGTGGAGCTCGAGCGCCTCCAGCGCCAAGCGGACGTCCGCCTCAGAGGCCTCGGACGCCGCGACCAACTCGGCGACCGTGCGCGGCGAGCGCTCGAGCACGAGTGCCAGCAGGCGAGCCGTGCTGTCTGCGGTGTCGATCATCGTGGTCTGCAAACAGATATATCACCCGCCGCTGATCGCGGCAATCAAATCGAGGCGCGAGTCCGCGGCGAGCGGGCTGTCGGGCGCCGCCCGGGCGAGCTCGTCGGCGTCTCACACGCCGCCGCGCGCTTTCAGGCGCTCAGCTCCGCCTCGTAGCCCATCGACGGGGTTCGGTGCGCGCCCAGCGACTGACGTGCCCGCCGCATGGGCGACGGCGACGGCGGCTGGGGACAGTGCCTCGCATGTCGAACGCCGCCCGGACCGCTCTCGCCGCCACGGCTGTCTTGTTGTCTCGGGCACGCTCGGCGGACTTTTGATCGAGGCGTACGGAGACGCCGCCGGGGCGCTGGAGTGGGTGCTGCGCAGCTCGTCGTGATCTCGGGGTTCGTCGCTCTCGGGGCCGCCTTCGTGCTGGTGGTGCGGCTGCGCAAGCGCGTGCGCCCGCGGCCGCTGGGGTGGGCGCTGACCGCGGTGGCCGCCTTGGCGTTCGCGTTGTTCGTCGTGCGGCCGACGGTGTACGCCATCTATCTCACGCACCTACCGACGCGCCGGGCGGTGCACGACGTCAACCTCGGCGCCCCCAAGGTTCCCGTGACCATGAGCACGAGCAGCGGGCTACGCCTGCACGGCTGGTACGTGCCCTCGCGCAACGGCGCCGCAGTCGCCGTGATGCACGGCACCGGAAGCAACCGACTCGGCGTCGCCGACCATGCGCGACTGCTCGCCCGGAGCGGCTACGGCGTCCTGATCTTCGACCTACACGGCCACGGCGAGAGCAACGGCCGCTCGACCAGCCTGCCCTCGCGCTTCCCAGCAGGGCGCCCGACGCCGCGCTCGACTACCTGCGCGCGCGCCCGCACGCTCACGCCGGCCGCATCGGCCTGATCGGCGTCTCGCTCGGCGGCGAGGTCGCCATCCAGGCAGCCGCCCGTCACTCCGAATGGGAAGCAACGGTGCTCGAAGGCATCCAAGGCGCATCGCCCGCCGACATGCAGGCCAGCGACCCGACCTGGCCACATACGCCACGCTGACCGCCCTCTACGGCCTCGGCGAATGCTCTGAGGCTCCGGGCCGCCGGCGTCGAACCCCGAGCTGATCGAGCGGATCGCGCCGCGCCGGCTGCTGGTGCTGTCCGCCGGCCGCAGCACCGAGGCGCGCGCGAACGAGGCCTACCACCGTCGCGGCGGCTCCGCCACCGAGCTGTGGACCTCCCCGCGCCCCGCACGCCGCCGCCCCCGCAGCGATCCCGGCGGCTATGAGCGCCATGTGATCGGGTTCCTCGATCGCACCCCGCGCTAGCGCCGCGAGCCCGCCTGTTGGCCTGATCCGTTGTTATCCCACAGCCGACGGAGCTCGCTGTGCTCCTTCGGCGCATACAGACGACGCGAGGCGCGCTGCTTGCGACTGATCTACGCGCGCCTCGCGACAAGCGCGCAGACGACCGGAATCAACTCTGACAGGCGTCTTCGCTGCCGCTCCCACGACGCTCGCTGCGGACGACCTCCGAGAGCGCGGATCGACCCAGCGCAGACTCCTGCTTCGCCCTGGCGAAACAGTCGTCAGTGGAGGCCGACCCCGCGCGCCGGGTGCTCGTCCGAGGCGGGCGTCTCGCGCGTGGTCACCGAGACGCTCGCTAGGACGCGATTGCACAAGCGCCGCAGGAGTGCCGAGTCACTGAGCTGCAACCAGCTTTCAGTCGTGCGCGGGCGCGGCGATCGGCCTCGCGCGTCGCGCCTGTCGTGGAACCGCGGCAGGCATCCCGGCGCCAGTCCCGGTTACAGCACGGACGCCGTAAGGCGCAAGGACGGCAGGCACCAGGTCGTGGTGCTCATCACGCGATCGGCGTCGCCGGCGTCTTTGGACCGCCGCGGGGCGCGAGGCCCCGATCGAGCGCTTGATCCAGGCGGCGTATTGCCAATAGTTACGTCGTCGCCGAAGCCGACTGATCCGCTCATGTCGTGGCCGCCGCGGGGCCGTCGGACCTGCGTCCGTTCGGAGGATGCTCGATCGCCTGCTCGGCCCGCGAACGCACCGATTCCTTTTGGCCTTCTCGAGGTGAGTGCGTCAGGCGCGCCGGCGAGCGGCGCCGTGCACGTTCTAGGCTGGCCGAAGTGTCTGTCAGCGGACGCAACGATCACGCGGCGCGGGCGCGCGAGCGCGGAAGCGCGCTGTTGGAGGAGGCGGTCGAGCGTTCGCGTCCGAGCATCATCGCCGAGCGCCTGCGCACCAACGTCGGATGGCTCGCGCAGGCGGCGCTCGCGACGGCCGCCGCCTGGGTCCTCGCGCAACAGATTTTCGGCCACGAGCGTCCGATCTTCGCGCCGGTCGCGGCGCTGATCGGCGTCAGCGCGTCGCTCGGGCAGCGCCGGCGCTCAGCGGTCGAGATGGTGATCGGCGTTGCGCTGGGCATCGGTATCGCGGACGCCCTGGTTGTGTTGATCGGCACCGGGCCGGCGCAGATCGCCGCCGTCGTGTGCGGCGCGATGGTCGTCGCGATCGCCTTCGGCGGCAGCACCGTGCTGGTCGGCGAGGCGGCCGCGTCAGCGCTGCTCGTGGTCACGATCCAGCTGCCGGGGACCGGCCTGTCGGGCGTGCGCTTTCTCGACTCGCTGCTCGGCGGCATCGTCGCGATCGCCGTGACCTCGTTGCTGCCGCGCAACCCCGTGGAAGCCGTGCACCGCGCCGCGGCGCCGCTGCTGGGGGAGATCGCCGGCACGCTCGAGGACGTGGCCCGGGCGCTGGAGCGCCGCGACCGCGAGCTCGCCGAACGAGCTTGGACGCGCGCGCATGGCCTGCGCCTCGCCGAGCTCGACAGCGCCGTCGCCGCGGGACGAGAGATGCTGCGCCTGGCGCCGTTCCGCGGTGGCACGCGCGAGCAGTTCGCGCGCTACGAGCAAGCCGCGACCCAGATCCGCACGGCGCTAACCAGCGTCGAGGCGCTGAGCCGCGGCGGGGTGCGCGCGCTCACCGTCGGCGACAACGTTCCGGCGCCAGTGCCCGACTCGTTGCGCGACCTCGCCGAAACGGTGCGGACGCTCGACGAGTACCTTGACGACCCCGCCGGCCGTCCCGTCGTCCGCGAGCCGGCGCTTCGCGCCGCCGCTCACGCGACGCTCGTGCTCGAGCAGACCTCGAACCTCTCGGTCAGCGTAATCGTGGCCCAAGTGCGCTCGACCGCCGTGGACCTGATCCGCGGCTGGGGGCTGGGCCGCGAGGAGGCGGAGCGGCTCGTGCGCGAGGCAGCCCACCGGCTCGCGACCGGCGAGCACGCCGTCCCGGCTAACTCCTCGCCCGGCGGCGCGTAAACGCGCGCCGCACAACCTCACGAGAGAGCGACGTCCCGAGCGGACGCTCCATCTCCACGGAGAGGCGGCCGACCAGCCCCCGACGTGCAGCCGGCCCGGACAGACCGCCGCCAACGGGCGGTTGTACTTACACTTGCCGTTACGGGTGCGCGGCGGTGACTCGCCTCCATTGCACCGCGAGCCCCTTTGCGTCTGGGGCGGTCGCCGTAGGCGCGCACCACCGCGGCGCCGGACGTGCGACCGCACGGCTCGGAAGGCGCTCCGCGTCTCGCATATCGCTTTCACGCCTGGGAGCGGCTGTCGCTGATGCATGAGGCTGTCGCGTAAGTCGGGGTGTCGTCCGGCGGGTTCACGACCATTTGGTGATGGGCCAGCGCTTTGTCCCGTGTGATCGCGAGCAGTCGTTTCTGATGCCGCCGGATGTCCGGGAGTGGCTGCCAGAAAGCCACCTCGCGCGGTTCGTCCTGGATGCTGTCGGCGATATGAACCTCGACGGCTTTATATGCCGCCTACCGGTGGGACGGCCGCGGCCGGCCGGGCGATGACCCGGCAGTGATGGTCGCGTGTTGCTCTGCGCGTACGCGCGCAGGACGCGCTCGTCGCGGCAGATCGAGCGGGCGTGCGAAGAGGATGTTGCGTTCCGCGTCTTGGCGGCGCAGCAGCGGCCCGATCACGCAACGATCGCGCGGTTCGTCGACCGCCACCAGGAGGCGATCGCGGGCCTCTTCGGCGACGTGCTCTCGCTGTGCGCGAAGCAGGGGTTGGCGAGTGTCGGGGTGATCGCCGTCGACGGGACGAAGCTGCCGGGCAACGCGAGCCGCAACGCGAACGTCGATTACGAGCAGCTCGCGAGCGAGATCCTCCAAGAAGCCCAAGCCGTCGACGCGGCCGAGGACGAGCTCTATGGCAACGCGCGCGGCGACGAGCTACCTGAGCAGTTGCGCACCGGCGAGGGTCGCCGCGCGTGGTTGCGCGAGGCTAAGCGCCGGCTCGAAGAGCAGCGCGCGAAGGAGGCGCGGCCGGTTGCGCGCAGCCGCGGCAAGCGCCTTCAGGAAGCCAAGCGGCGCCTGGACGAGGAGCTGTGGACCGAGATGCGCGCCAACCGCGCCTACGAGCACTACCGCAGCGGACGCATGAAGGACGGGCGCCGGTTCAGCCGACCGCCGGACCCCTACACGCCACCCGCGACGCCGCAGGGCCAGATCAACATCACCGATCCCGACTCGCACGTCGTCAAGAGCTCGCGCGGGCCCGGGTTCATGCAGGGCTACAACGCGCAGGCCGTCGCCAACGAGCACCAGATCGTGATCGCGGCCGAGGTGATGACCGTGCCCCCGACTTCGGGCATCTGGAACCGATGCTCGACGCCGCCCAGCGCGAGCTGCACGCCGCCGGCGTCACGGAGGTTCCGCGGGTGCTCGTCGCGGACGCCGGCTATTGGCATCAGCAGCAGATGGAGCGGATCGTCGATCGCGGCATCCCGGTGCTGATCCCGCCCGACGCCAAGAGCCGCACAGGCACGCGCCCCGGTTGGGACGGTGGCCTTTACGCGTTCATGCGCAGAGTCCTGGCCAGCGACCGCGGCGGCGAGCTCTACGGCCAGCGCCAGGCGATCATTGAGCCGGTCTTCGCCAACACGAAGTTCAAACGCGGCATCGACCGCTTCCGACGACGAGGCCGAGCCGCGGCGCGCGCCGAGTGGCGACTGATCACCGCGACGCACAATCTCCTCAAGCTCCACCGACACGCCACAGCGGCCGCCTGAGCCGCCTCCGGCGCTCGCACCGCCGCGCCCGGCCGAAAACTCACCCCTCAGCGCATCGTTCTCGGCGACAGCGCCAGCGCAGACTTACGCGACGGCCTCGCATCGATGCAGTAGCGAGCGCCGGCTTGCCCAGGCTCCTGCCCGTCGTCCGCAGCAGGCGCGCCGCGGGCCGGGACTCGGGCGCGTGCATCTGGGCGAAGCGAGCACGCGAACCGCCATCCACGGAGTCGGAGGCGAGGTCCTCGTAGTGAGACAGCTGTCGCCGGGAATGCTGCCGACCAGTCGCTTCGGTGGTCCGAGGATGACCAAGACCATGATCCACGTCACGGGCACATGACGACCGTCAGTTTTCTCACCGTCGGATCCGCGCTCCTCCTCGCAGGCGCGGTCCTCCACGGCGATACAGCCCGGGGGATCGGCCTGCTCGCCGCCGGCGCGTCCACCGGCTTCGCAGCGGTCGCGGTGGGGCTGGGCGCATCCCCTCGATTCCTGTTCCGCCACCCAGGTCCCGTCGTGCTCATCGCCACCGCGGGGCTGGCGTGGTGGGGAGCGCTTTGAATGCGCCCTCTACGCGCGCTGGCCTAATCCGCCGTGCTGGCCAACTCCGTCGACCGCACACGACCTGGCCGGAGGCGTAGAGGCGCAACTCGTCGCCGCGGCGACCTTCACCCTGCGGATGCTGGTGCAACGGGCGGCGGGCCTCGATTATCCAGGGGACGATGCGGCAGGCGGGGCCATGCTGTGTGTGCGCACCGCTGCGTCTTCGCCCACGGCAGCGCCATCGATCGCCGCATGGCTCAGCGGCCGGGGACGCCGAGCGCGCGGCCGGTGTAGAAGCTCGACCGTTCCTCCAGCACGAAGGGGTCCATTGCTGCCCGGCGCCGGGCCTCGACGTCGGAGTCGCGGAAGCGGTGGCACGCCTCGGCGGAGTCCCAAGTCGAGATGCCCACGACCTGGTTGCCCTCCTCGGCGTAGAGCACGTGGGCCCCCACCAGCCCCGGAGGGAACTCGGAGGGCCGCCAGGACTGCTCGAACTGCTCCCGCGAGCCGGGCTTGATCTCGCGCGTGGTCACCCAGAAGTAGTAGTCCATCTCTCCTCCGCTTTCGTGGGCGCGTGGACGTGGTTTGACGCCGTGGCGGGACGATTGACTAGGAACTCAGTCGTGGAAGTGCCGCCTTGTCGCCGATCATCGAGCATCCGGAGATCCTTCTGTACTCGCGGATCCGCAAGTCGCCGTTCTCTCATGCCTCGCGTCGCCAGGGCGTCGCAATGCACAGCGTCTACGACCACACTTACCACCCCAAGGCACTCCGGCGACCCGGTCGGGGAGTACCGGCAGATCCTCAACGGAGTGACGCGCTGGGACGTCGCGTCGACGCCAGGTCGAGATCGCCGGGCCGGACGCCCAACAAGGAGATCCCCAAGCAACGGCGCGCGACGGCCGGACCGACGCGGCGGCGTCGTCGACCTTCGGACGGCGTCCGCCCCTCGACGTCGCGTCGCGGATCGTACGGCTTGCGCCACACGCTGGCCGGCGCTCAGCGGCCGGGGGGACCGAGATCCCACGGTCGATGTGCGCGGGCTCGCGGCGGCGGCGCTGGCGCGGCAGCCGAGGGCGACCGTTCGATGGTTGCTGGTGGGCGGTAGGAGCCGTCCCGGGCACGGCACCAGGTAGCGTCCGGTCGGTGGGCGAGTGGGTTCTTCGTGAGCGCTTTGCCACCGGCGCGGGCGAGATCGCCTGGGACCGGCTCGGAGACGGACCGCCGGTGGTGATGGTCCACGGCACGCCGTGGTCGTCGTGGACGTGGCGACGCATCGCTCCACGCCTGGCCGAGCGCTTCACGGTGTACGTGTTCGACCTGCTCGGCTTCGGCGTCTCTGACCAACGCCCCGGACAAGACGTGTCTCTCGCCGCCCACGGGGCTCGCCTCGCCTCAATGATGGAGTTCTGGGGGCTCGAACGGCCGGCGGTCATCGCGCACGACATCGGCGGCGCGACGACGTTGCGCGCGCATCTGTTGCATCATCGGACAGTCGCGGCGCTCGCGCTCATCGACGTGGTCGCGCTCGCCCCATGGGGCACGCCGTTCTACCGGCTGGTCCGCGAGCACCACAGCGTGTTCGAGCAACTCCCAGCCACCATCCACGAGGGCTTGCTGCGCGCATATGTCGCGACCGCGCAGCCGCGGCCGCTCGATCGCGACGTCGAGGACAACCTCATCGTACCGTGGCTCGGAGGCGCCGGGCAGTCGGCCTTCTACCGGCAGATCGCGCAGGGCGACCAGCGGCACACCGACGACATTGAGCCGCTGCTTGACAAGATCACCGCGCCGACGCTGGTCATCTGGGGCGAAGCCGACCCGTGGCTTCCCGCTGCGGACGGCGCCGAACTTGCCGAGCGGATCCCCGGCGCCCGGCTGGCGCTGCTGCCCACAGCCGGTCACCTCGTGCAAGAGGACCAGCCAGACGAGCTCACCCGCCTGCTCGGCGAACACCTCGACTCCGCATTCACCTAGACGAACTCCGTTCGCCGGCGCGCACCACCGGCTCGACGAGTCACCAGAGCGGCCCGGTCCGGGACCCGACTATCGCTTTCACCACACGAGCGAGCATTCCCCCTCGGGCGCCCGAGACGCCCGGTTTGGACTGCGATGAAAGAGGGCCTCCTCGGTGGGACGCTCAGCGTGTCATCGAGGAGGCCCACCCTCATGTTGCACGCTGGATTGGATCTGAGTCGACGTCGGCTGGACGTGTGCCTGGTCGATGATGCCGGCGAGTTGGTCGCGCAGACCGCCGCGGCGCCGGATGCCGACGGGTTGCGGCATCTCGTGATGCGTGTCGGGGCGGGGCGGGTGCGGGCGGTGATCGAGTCGATGAACGGCGCGCGGTTCGTGCACGACGCGTTGGAGGAGCCGTCAGAGGTTTGCCACGTGAACGCCGCCACGTGCCAGAACTCTGGGGAAATCCCGCAAATTGCGGATGAGTTTCGGCCCTGTGGACTGCCGTTTAGTCACCGAAGCTCCCTGCAAAATGGCCACATTCAGGCACTGGGCGCCTTGGATCGCACCCACGACGCCGCCGGTTCGAGTTCGGCGACCTCCGGCCGGCCGGTCGCGCGCTGCTCGCGGTCGGGTCCCGCTCGTGCCCCTGGGGGTGAACCGCACCGCCAACCGCACGTTACGCCGCAAGCGGCCCGTCGGCACGAAAGCTCCACGGACCCCGCCGCGGGCCGTTCCACAAGGCAAATGACCGCGAAATGCGGGAAGTCACGGACGGCCGCCAGATCCTGCGAGGGCTGGCCAGCACTCGAGTGTCGGAATCACGCGATAGGAGCACTCCGTCGGCGTCTCGTCCTGCCGCCCCCATCACGCGAAAGGAGCACTCTCGCCCTTAGCGCCCCACTACGCGGAAGTAGGTTTGGGCCGACGCTGCCTACGGCGGTACTCGATGGCAGATTCGCCGTTCGACGCTAGTCGTGCGAGCTGTCACGCACGTTGTACTTGCGCTGCTTGAGGAAGTAGGTGTCCTCGCCACCCTCGAGTAGTTCGAGGACGTGCCCTCGTACGTCCTGGGTGTCAATCGCACCAGATAGCGCGACTTCTGCGTGTCGCGCATCTGCTACCAAGACGACAAACTTGTCCGAATCAGATGCTACGGCCAGGCTCGAGTTGTGCGTTGTAAAGACGAACTGGCGTGAGCGTTTGGACTTGCGCAGGCGGACACACATGTCGTCCCAGATCGACCGGATATCGAGAGAGTCCTCGGGTTGATCAACAATGATCGGCTTGTCCCCCTCGCAGAGGGTCATAACGAGGAATGCCGTGGCTTTTTGCCCCGTCGAGAGCTCCTCGAGTGGGGCGTAGGTCCCATCGGGCCGCCGGAATTGGATTTGTGGGCGATCTGTGGGTGTCGCGGTGTATGCGATTGCGAGCAACTGCTCGTACTCCTGCTCGCCCACGAGGAAGTCAGCTAGCACCCGCACTTTCTCCAATGGGACGCCGGTGGCACTATGAATCGGGTGCAGGTGGCTGTCCTGGCGCGTGTGGTCGTAGTTCAGGATCGCGCTCACGAACTGCCGCGGGGCGATGCCTCGGGCGATCATCTCGATTTCCGCGCCGGTCAGGTACGAACCTCGCTTCATCTCGCCCAGACGCGTGCAGAAGTCATCGTAGTTTGAGCCCGCCTCGACGCTAGCCCTGATCTGACGATCGGACTTCTCTTCGAACCATGCACACCGCTCCCGGCGTGCCTCGGTGTACTCGGCCTGCCGCTGCTCAAGCTGATCGAGCACTTGCTTGCGGCGTTCCGCGACCGGGCGTAGGCGCTCCCCTTGTTGTCGTTTCGCTAGAAGCTCCTTCTCCACGCGATCGAATCTCGCTACCAGGCGGGCGCGCTCCTGGTTGAGGGCAGGGGCATCGCCGCCGATCCTCTTGATCTCCTCGGCGTATTCGGCGGCGATGGCATCGAAGTCCTTCATCCACTCGGCCCGAGCGGTAACGACGTCATTCCGCGCCTGGCCGAGCAGGTCGAGGCCGACGGAAGCCTGCTCTAGCGCCTTGCTTTGTGCCTCGCGGAGCTTGTCGGCGATCTGGCGTAAGAGCGGGTCTTCCGCTAGCGCCGTCGGCGCAGGCTCCGGCATCGGGGCGCTCTCAAGCCATTCCTTTCCCGCTGCGACAGCTTGAATCTTTCCCGCAATGGCCTCGACGTTCCGGTCGAGGAGCTGCTTCTTCGCCTGAGCCTCGCGGTATTTGCTGAACACCGGGCTTACAAGAGCCGTGTCCTTCTCCGCGATTTGTGCCTTCAGCGTTGCAACAGTCGCTTCGTCGGCCGCGATCTGTTTGCGTCCGCGGATCAGTTCAGCGACATCCTTGTCAAGCCTAAGCAGCTCAGCGCGAGCGGCCTCGATATCGCGCCGGAATGCGTGGAAGTCGAAGAATGAGTCGATGAACTTGATCTGCTCGGCCTCGCTCTCGGCGAGGCGGATGATTTCGTTCTGGCTCAGGAAGTGGCACGGGAAGAACTCGGAGGGCTCGAACGTGACCTCGCTGATCGGGCTGCCGTTCGCCGGGTCGTACACGCGATGAACGCGGTGCGACGTTCCCCCGCCATCCTTGATCGTAACCGTCACGGAGCCATAAGGGCCAAGCTGATTGGCGAGCTTCTTGTCGTGATCTTTTCGGATCTCGGGCTGATCTGAAACCTGATCGAGCGCAAAGCGAATCAGTTCGACTAGCACCGACTTGCCGCTCCCTTTGGAACCGAGCAGGGTCGTCAGGCCCTGATGGAGCTCGACCGCGAGGCCGTCCAAGAATCCGCCGCTCACCTCGACCTTCGAGATTCGTGGCCCGGCAACCGGTGCAGGCGAAACTGCCGCGCCAAGCTCGGGATACTCGACCCTAACCTCGCGATCGATGAAGCATTGTCGGAGACTCTCAAGTGTGATCGGGCGTTCGACGTAGAAGTACGTAAAGCGGCTTCCGATGCCGGCGAGGCCATGTCCATGTCCGTCGCCACCGGCCGGATTGTCCGACGCCTGGTAGACGGCGAGCTTGCGCCTGTAGGTCGGATCCGTCCCGTCTAGGACGTCGAAGGTCCGCTTTCGTGCAGAGCGCTTGCCTTCGTCGAAGAACTCCTCAGCCTTGGCTTCGGCCGCAAGCACGACTGGGTGACGCACGAGCTCGGTTCGAACAGCGCCGCGCATGTCAGAGAGTGATCCCTTGCTGCTTTGGCAGTGCGCAAGTACGGCTATGCCGTCCCGCTTCTGGATCTCGTCGAGCACGTCGAGGATGCCCTTCGTCGCGGTTCCCCGCTTGAGATTGTCACCCTTCCCGGTGAGCGCTCCGATACTCGCTAGGAAGTGGTCGATGTCGGTCGCTGTGGTATCGAGCGAGAACAGCGCGATGAGATGAATGCCCTCGTTGCCGGCGAGGTTGTTGATCTCGACGCCCGGGATGATCGTAATGCCGTGCGGCGCGGCCGCGGCGCGGTGCTTGTCAATGAACTGCCCTGACTCGTGGTCCGTAACGGCGATGCCATCCAGGCCGCGCTGGACAACCTGCTCAATGATCGCTTCGGGTGCCACGTCGCCTTCGCGCCAGTCGCCAGAGGCTGGCGTGTGGACGTGCAGATCAAGCGCGACGCGCTCAAGTCCTAGTCGTGATGGAGGTGATGAGCCTAAGTCAGTCACGTATCGGGTATTGCAGCCCCCCGTCTGCTTGTCCTATCAAGTGCTTCGCGCATCCTATGCTGAAAGTCGGTGCGCATCACGACATAGCGCGACGCCGCCGACTGACCTCGGTGACCCGGCGGCGGTAGCGCTTTGCGGCTGGCGAGATGCAGTCAGCGGGGTGAGGCCAGGTCAGCTTTGTGGTGGCGAGCCGACGGCCGGTTGGGTTCGGGTGGAGCGCCCGCGCTGCTCCGCGCGACAAGCAGGCGTCTACGGAAGGTCCTGGTCAGTCACGTGGGATTCGCATCCCAGGCGCTGAGCCTCTGAGACGGCTCCGGCGCAGTACTCCTTGACGGCATCGCTGGCCTCGGCCGCGGCGTCGAGGTCGTCCTGCTCGAACTCGTGTGACTCGGTCCCGTCGAGCTTCTCGGGCGTTGAGTCGAGGTTCGATCCGGCGCCGGAACCGCAGCCGGCAAACGCGGCGACTAAGACGAGCAGCGCGAGACGGTGTCGTCGCGAGTTCATTCCGACGCCACTGATCCGCCGCAGATGGCTGCCTGTCGTGCTCAGCGCTGCGTCCGTCCTGGCGCGTCCCTGGGAATCGCATGGGCGCGTCAGACGCCTTCGCTTCGGAAGCGAGTGTGGAAGGTCGCCTTCCAGCCGTGGCCGCGGTACGCGAACGTGGTGCGGCGACACTGGCCGTCCATTCCCGACGGCAGGTACCACTCGCGCCAGTGGCTCTTCGGTGCGCGCGCCTTCTTCCGCCACCACACGCGTCCAGAGCCGGCGCTCCCCGCACTGCACTGAGGAACAGTCGCTGTATCACAGCCGGACCTCGCGCCTCCAACGGTTATGAGCGTTACGACATCGCTTACGGATCCGGCGCCGAGCGGCGTCACGCTGCGCTGCGCCCGAATCATCGCGTGGAACGACGGACAGCCCTCTCGGGTCGCCGCACCCGACCTGCCGTCCGAGTGCATCGACAGGGCGGCCGCCACAGGAGAGCCGATATGGGTGCAGCTGGTGCTGCCGCGGCTGTCAAAGGACCAGCAGGCCTGGTTCGAAGGGTCCGTCGATCCGTGGCAGGAGCTCGAGGAGCCGGAGCTTGACTGGACAGACGTGCACGGCGTGCTTGACGCCGTGGGGATCGGACCGTCCGCGCTCGACCCCCACGAGCGGCGACTGCTCGAGCGGCTGCCCCATCTGTACGGGCGCGGCGTCGCGCGCGTCGCCCGGGAGGTGTGGGGAGCCCGCTCGGACGCGCCTGCGCAGCTGCGCTTCTTCCCCACCGTCGCCTTCCGCCCGAAAACGGAGGACCCTCCGCGCTTCTGGACCGTGCGCGCCACCGTCGGCGTGATCCGCAACGTCGTGATTACGGTCCGGCTGCCCGACCTCTGGTGGAACGACGAGCGGGAGTGCTTCGACTACACCCGCGGGAAGGAGCTCGACGTCGCACAGCGGTTCTTCCCCGGCACCGACGATCTCACCGCCGACGACGTTGCCGAAGCCATCGGGCTGCAGCAGGCGAGCACGGCGCGCGCGGTGTCGGAGGACATTCGCACCCGGCTCACCAAGATCGAGCGCGCGTCGCGACGCGAGGTCGGCAGCGGCGCCCGCCGGGACCGGAAGGCAAAGCACGACAACGCGAGCCGCGTCATCGACATGACCGACACCCTCTACCAGCTCGATCGCCAGCTGGAACGGCTTCTGCGCCGCGTCGAGCTGGACGCCTCCGACGTGGTCGGGCAGGCCAGCTCGTCCGACATCGCGGTTCGCTACCGCTTCGCCCTCGACGAGTTGCGATCACTGGAGGGCAACGGCCGCCTGGCCTCAGAGGCGATACGGACCGCAGAGCGAGCCGAGCGCGAGCACTTCGAGTTCGTCGCCGCGATCATCGCGTCGGTGATCCTCGTGCCGACGCTCGTGGCGACGATCTACGGCGCCAACGTGAAGGTGCCTGCGAGGGACAGCTGGGCAGGATTCGCTGTGCTGGTCGGGTCCATCATCGCCTGCGTCGTGCTCGCGCTGCTCTTTAGCCGCAAGGCCCTGCTACGCCAGGCCAGGCATGCAGCGACCATTGTCGGACGCATGTGGGACCGGCTCGCCCGCGTGAACGCTCGCCGCGACGACAGCCGCCGGCGAGACGATCAGAGCGACAAGACGCCGGCCCGGGCCGCGCGGGCCTGATCGAGGAGGAAACAGTGACTCGTTGCCTATTCGCTTGCGCCCTGTCCTTGTGCCTGCTCGTCGCGTGGATCGCTCCCTCGGGTGCGAGCGCGGCGAAGACTCCTGTCTGCGGAAGCACGGATCGCAACGGCGACAGCGTTCTCGGCTCGTTGGCGCTCGACGACAACAGCTCGACGACCAAGACCTACGGAACCGCCAAGGGTGAACGGCAGCTCGCGCTCGTGTACTCGGTGACCGGCTGCACGTTGCCTCCTGAAGCGTCGATCACCCGGGACCAGGTGTCGATCCTGCCGGCCAAGGACGGCGCCGACCTACCGGGCTCGCCGATGGTCGAGGTCAGTGTCGCCAAGCCCGACGCGACGGCGGTGGTGACCAAAGTCAGCCTGAAGCTCGACGACATCGACCCCGGCACTCACGGCGGCATCGTCCGCATCCACGTGCCGCAGTATCTGCATGATTCCTTCACGCCGATCTCCGCGAGTCGGACCGCCTGGTGGTTGTGGCCGCTGCTGCTCGGCCTAGCCGGCGCTGTGGCGGGCGTGTTCTGGGCCATTGGGATCCACTTCGCCGACTCGATCAAGATGAAGTTCTCGCTACTGCATGGCATCGTCATCGGCGTGCTCGCGATCGGCGCCGGGCTCGTGGCCGGCTATGCGTACTGGGACAACCAGGACGTCTGGACCGTCGGCGACAACGGCTGGGCGACGCTCGTCGCCGGCTTCACCGCATCGACCACCGGCGCGTTGGCCGGCGTGACCGCCGCGCTCTTCTCGCCGAACAGCGGCGGCGGAGAGCCGAAGGAGCCGGCGCCGGCGGCGGGGTGATCAGCTGTCGCGCTCGCGTGTTCGAGCCCTCAGCGCTGAAGGCGCAGCGATCACAGAATCCGGTCGTGGCGCCGGCTGACAGCGCCCGCGGAGACCAACCGCGCTCACGCGCGCCGACCGGATTCGGATCGCGACATCACACAGAGCCGATGACCGAGGCCGATGCTGTGCCAGCCCTGATGAGGCCATCACGGTGAACCGGCGGGGGCGATGAACGTGACCGGGACGGGGCGCGGCGTGCCCTGCCCTAGCCGGCGCGTCAAGTCCATGACGGTCAGTAGGCGCGTTGCGGCCGACGGCCGAACGCCAGGCGAGGGACGCCCAGTGGCCGGAACGAGTCCGGCGAGGGCGGCAGCCTGCTCGCGCTTCCCACGCGACTCCATACTATGGTCGTCAGCGCGCTCGCACCAGCACACTGCTCCTCTCGCCTGGCCGCGATAGTCACGGCTTCCGCGGAAGTGCTCGCGCTGTAGAGAAAATCTCGCTCAGGCTGGCGCGGCCCCTTCCTGCAGCGTGACGGTGTAGCCGAGCCGTTCGAGCTGGCCGACGAGGCGTTTGCGGGTGCGTTCGGGGTCGCGGCGGGCGAAGAAATCGCCGCCGGGGTCGG
>JBKPDQ010000021.1:0-39188 GCA_046728015.1 Actinomycetota bacterium | reverse complement strand
TCGTGCTGATGCACATGCTCGGGACCCCGCGCACGATGCAGGACAACCCGACGTACGACGACGTCGTCGACGACGTCAAGTCGTTCCTGGCCGAGCGGGTCGAGGCGGCGATGGCGGCGGGCATCGACCAGGAGCGGATCTACATCGATCCGGGAATCGGCTTCGGCAAGACACTCGACCACAACCTCGAGCTGCTGCGGCGGCTGGGTGAGCTGCGCGACCTGGGCCGGCCGATCGTGGTGGGCACGTCCCGCAAGAGCTTCATCGGCAAGCTCACGGAGCGCGAGGTGGACGAGCGGTTGGGAGGGACGATCGCCTCCAACGTGCTCGCGGCGATCGCGGGAGCCGACGTCGTTCGAGGACACGACGTCCTGGAGCTGAGGCAGGCGATCGACGTTGCCGAAACGATCCTCGGGCGGCGCGATTGGCGGCTGGGGTCCGCCACCGCTGCGAGCGCCGCCGCCCCGCCCCGCTAGGTTTGGCGCCGTGGAGGCGCATGGCAACGGGCCCGAATCGGTAGTCGAGGTCGAGCTGCGCGGGCTCTCGATCTACACCCATCATGGGGTGACCGAGGCGGAGCGCGAGCTGGGGCAGCGGCTCGAGATCGACGTGACCTTCGACGTCCCGGACTGCGACGCGGTGCTGACCGACCGCGTGGAGGACACGATCGACTACGACGAGGTCGCCGACATCGTCGCCCTGGCTGCGACCGAGCGCAGCTACCGCACCCTCGAGCGGCTCAACCACGTGATCGCCGAGCGGCTCATGGACCGGTACGGGTGCGACTCGGTCCGCGTGCGCTCGGCCAAGCCGGAGCCTCCACTGCCGCTCGCGATCGAGGAGGTGGCCGTCGAGGTCGTGCGCTCGCGCGTGCCCGACGTCTCAGACGAGGACTCCGAAGACGAGGAAACCGCTTGAGCCGCGGCTCCTACCTCGGTCTCGGCTCCAACGTCGGCGACCGCGAGGGACACCTGCGAGCGGCGCTGCGGCTGCTGCGCGAGCACGGGATCGAGATCGAGGCGACGTCGTCGCTCTATGAGACCGAGCCGGTGGGCGAGATCCTCGACCAGCCGGACTTTCTCAATGCCGTCGTTCGGGTGAGCACCGACTTCGAGCCCGAGGGGCTGCTCGACCTCTGCAAGGCGATCGAGGTCGAGCAGGGACGGATGATGGGCGCACCCCGGCACGGCCCGCGTCCGCTGGACATCGATCTCTTGCTGATGGGCGACCTCGAGCTCGAAACCGAGCGTCTGACGCTGCCGCACCCGGGGGTGACCTCGCGCCGGTTCGTGCTGGTGCCGCTGCTCGAGCTCGACCCCGAGCTCACGCTGCCCGACGGCACCCGGCTCAGCGAAACGCTGACGGGGCTGCGTGAAGGAAACAGGGTGGAGCGGGTCGGCAAGCTCTAAGGGCGCCGACACAAGGGGTGGCCGAAGTTAACGCCCGCCAACGGTGTGCAACTTCGGGAACCCCGGTTAGGCGGTGGCAGTTGCGCGCACGGGCTGCAGCCACTCGGCCGGAAGCACCGGCGGGACGTCGCCCGGGTAGTCGGGGACGAAGCGCTTGGAGTGCCCCCCGGCCGGGCGGGCGGCGATCGCCGGGCGGAGGTCCTGGAGGGTCATCGCCAAACCCACGCCGCCGGCGATCTGAAAGTCGGCGGCGTTGGGCTGATCGCTGCCGAGTAGCCCATCTGCGATCCAGCCGTCGATCCGGTCGAGAAACCCCGGGAAAGCGGCCAGGTCTTTGCGGACGCGCTCGTCGCTGATGCCGTGGATCCGTTTCTCGGCAGCGATGATCGGCGCGGCGGTGGCGACCGCCAGGCCGACCGGGACGCCGAGCTTGGCGTCGCCGACGTAGCTCGCAAGCGATTGCTTGTCGCGCTTGATCGCGTTCCAGAAGATGCGCCGCGTCGCGTCGGACAGCGAGTCCTCGCCCCAGCGCTCGGCCTCCTCGACCGCCGCCCGCCGTTCGGGGTCGGCGGGGAACAACGGCGGCTCCGGCTTGATCTCGTCCAGCGCCCTCGAGATCTCCCGCGAGCCGGTGAGCTTTCGCCCGTCGATCTGCAGCGAGGGGATCGTGGCGCCTGGGAAGCGAAGCGCCTTCAGCACTGCGCGGCTGACCACAGGCATCAGGTCGACCCGCTTGTAGGCGATCCCCTTGCGGTCGAGCATCCCCTGCACGGCCTTTGCGGGGTGCGAGCCTGGGATCGCGTAGAGCTTGGTGTCCACGTGGGGATCCTATGCGAGGCAATACTTAGCCGGTGCTGCTCGCGATCGACGTCGGCAACACGCAAACTCACCTGGGCGCCTTTCGAGACGGCGACCTGGTCGAGCACTGGCGCTTTCAGACCCGCGCGGGCGCGACCGGGGACGAGCTGGCCGAGCGCATCTCGGGCCTGCTGGCGCTGGAGGAGATGAACTTCGAGGAGGTCGATTCGACGATCGTGTCGTCGGTTGTCCCGCCCCTGGGGACCGAGTACGAGGCGATGGCGCAGCGCTACCTCGGCGCCCCCTCCTTGCTGGTCGGCCCGGGGGTCAAGACCGGGATGCCGATTCGGATCGACAACCCCTATGAGGTGGGCGCCGATCGGCTGGTGAACGCGGTGGCCGCCTACGAGCGGGTCCAAGGAGCCTGCGTGGTGGTCGACTTCGGCACCGGGATCAACTTCGACGCCGTGTCCGCGCACGGGGAGTATCTCGGGGGGGCGATCGCGCCGGGAGTCGAGATCTCGCTCACCGCGCTGACCGAGCGTGGAGCGCGGATCCCGCGCATCGACCTTGCGGAGCCCGAGTCCGCGATCGGAAAGTCGACCCGCGGCGCGATCCAGTCGGGGGTGATCTTCGGATTCGCGGGTCTGATCGATGCGCTCGCCCGCCGGATCGAGGCGGAGTTGACCGACGACGTGACCTTCATCGCCACCGGCGGCCTCGCCGCAACGATTGTGCCGTTCTGCGAGGCGATCGACGAGGTCGACGACCTTCTGACCCTAACCGGCCTACGTCTGATCTGGGAGCGAAACAAGTGAGCCGCCCGGCACTGACCGACCCGTTCCGCATCGGCTCGGTCGAGATCTCGAACCGAGTCCTGCTGGCGCCGCTCGCCGGAATCGGCAACTGGTTCGTGCGCCTGCAGGCGCGCCGGCACGGCGCCGGCCTCGCGTTCTCCGAGATGGTCTCCAGCCACGCCGTTCACCATCGCAACCGCCGCACGCTCGACGAGCTGCTGACGATCCATCCCGAGGAGCCTCCGGTCGCGATCCAGCTCTTCGGCTCAGACCCGGAGATCATGCGCTCGGCTGCGGGGACCGTGGCCGCGGCCGGACCCGACCTGGTCGACCTCAACATGGGTTGCCCGGTGCCCAAGGTGCGCAAGTCGGGCGCCGGCGTCGCTCTGCTGGGTGACCCCGATCGCGCCGTCGAAGTGGCACGAGCGGCCCGAGAGGGCTCCGGGCTGCCGGTGACGGTGAAGCTGCGCTCGGGCCTCGAGCCCGGCGACCTCTCCGGCCTGGCCCTGGCCGAGCGACTGGCGATCGAGGCAGGCGTGGCGGCGATCGCCTTCCACCCACGCCCCGCGGCGGTGCATCACAAGGGGGAGCCGGACTACGCGCTCGTGCGGGAGCTGAGCAGGCGCGTGGAGGTCCCGGTGATCGTCTCCGGGGGGCTGTCGACGGCCGAGCGCGCCCGCAAGGCCTACGAGGTTTCGGGCGCGGATGCCGTGATGATCGCCCGCGGCGCCCTCGGCGATCCGTGGATCTTCGACCGCCTGACGGGTCGTCGCAGCGCGCCTGCCGAGGAGGCGGAGATCCTGGCCGAGCTCGAGTGGGTGCTCCACCGCGGCGAGGGCCATTGGGGCCGTGAGCGCGCCACGCGCAACCTGCGCAAGTTCTATCCCTGGTACCTCGAGCGCCTGGGAATCAGCGGGCCGGCGGCACATGCGTACCAGCGCGCCGGGACCCTGGCCGAGGTCCGCACGCTGCTTGCGGCCGCCGTTCGCGCGCCGCTCGCAGCCTGATCAAGACGGCCGAAATGCCTCGCTATAATCGCCCGCCCTGCCCGAGTCCGCGTGCGCACCAGGCGTCGCGTTTCGGGCCTTTCTAGTCCAGGGGCGCCGGCTCAAGGCGGCGCTCTGTTCGACAAGGAGAGACAGAGGTTCAGGACAAGTGGCGCGCGATGCAGTCATCACCCCGGAGGGTCTCGACAAGCTCAAGGCTGAGATCGAGCACCTGACGACCACGAAGCGGCGTGAGGTCGCGCAGCGGATCAAGGAAGCGCGCGAGTTCGGAGACATCGCCGAGAACTCCGAGTACGACGACGCCAAGAACGAGCAGGCCCTGCTGGAGCAGCGGATCGCCCAGCTCGAGGAGCGCGTCCGGCGCGCCACCGTCATCAACCAGTCCGACATCGACACCGCCTCCGTCGGCGTGGGGGTCGTGGTCCACGTCAAGGATCAGAAGTCCGGCGGTTCGCAGAAGTTCCACATCGTCGGCTCCGCCGAGGCGAACCCGGCGGAGCACAAGCTCTCCAACGAGTCGCCGATCGGCAAGGCGCTGCTCGGCCACAAGCGCGGCGAGGTCGTCACGGTCGAGACTCCGCGCGGGCCGAAGAAGAAGCTCAAGATCACCAAGATCGAAGCGGCTTAGCGTCCGTAGCTGCTGAGCTCGGCGGCGGGCAGTAGGCTCGCCGCCGCGTGAGCGACCCGGAGCAGACCAGCGACGAGCCGGCGGTTCTCGCCGAGCGGCGGGCGAAGCTTGAGCGCCTCCGCGAGAGCGGGATCGACCCCTACCCGCACGACTTCGACGGCCGGGTTGAGATTGCCAAGGTCCACTCAGACCACGACGATCTCGCCGCCGGCGAGGAGACCGACGACGTCTACCGCGTCGCGGGCAGGATCGCCGCACGCCGGGGGCACGGGAAGGCGGCGTTCATCGACCTCGTCGACGCGAGCGGCAAGCTCCAGCTTCACTCGCGCGCCGACGTGGTCGGCGAGGCCGAGCACGAGACCCTCGTCGGCCTCGACTTGGGCGACATCATCGGAGCTGAGGGCACGGCATTCAAGACAAAGCGGGGCGAGCTCTCGCTGCGGATCACCAGCTGGTCGTTGCTGGCGAAGAGCCTGCGCCCGCCGCCCGACAAGTTCCACGGGCTCGGGGACACGGAGCTTCGCTACCGCCATCGCGAGCTCGACCTGATCGCCAATCCCGAGGCCCGCGAGCTGTTTCGCAAGCGGGGCGCCACCATCGCGAGCGTCCGGCGCTGGCTCGGCGACGAGGGCTTCGTCGAGGTGGAAACCCCGGTCCTGCAGCCGCTTTACGGCGGCGCGCTGGCACGACCGTTCACGACGCACCACAACGCCCTCGACCGCGACCTCTACCTGCGGATCGCGACCGAGCTCTATCTCAAGCGCTTGATCGTGGGGGGAATCGACCGCGTGTACGAGCTCGGCAAGGACTTTCGCAACGAGGGCGTCTCGTTCAAGCACAACCCCGAGTTCACGATGCTCGAGTGGTACGAGGCGTACGCCGACTACCTCGACGCCGCGGAGCGGCTCGAGCACCTCGTGTCGGACGTGGCCCAACAGGTGCTGGGGACGACGGTGGTCGAGCGCGACGCAGTGAAGATCGACCTGGCCCCGCCGTGGCGGCGAGTGACGCTGCGCGACGCGATCCGGGAGCGGACCGGGATCGACATCCTCGAGCACCCCACGCGCGAGCAGCTCGCCGAGGCGATGGGCTCAGAGCCGGACGCTGTGGAAGGGTGGGGCAAGCTCGTCGACGGGCTGCTCTCCAAGGAGGTCGAGCCGAACCTGATTCAGCCGACGTTCGTCCTCGACTACCCGGTGGAGATGTCGCCGTTCGCCAAGCGACACCGGACCGAGGAGGGGCTGGTGGAGCGCTGGGAGGCCTTCGTGGGCGGCTTCGAGATCGCGAACGCCTTCTCCGAGCTCAACGACCCCGACGAGCAGCGCCGCCGCTTCGAGGCCCAGGCCGAGGAGCTGCGCCGGGGCGACGAAGAGACGCAGCCGTACGACGAGTCTTACATCCAGGCGCTGGAGTACGGACTGCCGCCGACCGGCGGCGCGGGACTCGGCATCGACCGCCTCGTGATGCTGCTGACCGGCGCGCGAACCTTGCGCGAGGTTGTGCTGTTCCCGGCGATGCGCAGCTAGGCGCTCGACGCCTCCAGCGCTCGCGCGAAGTCGGCGATCAAGTCGTCGGAGCTCTCGATCCCGCAGCTGACGCGGATTAGATCCTCCGCCAGGCCCAACCGCTCTCGATCCTCGGGCTTCATCCCGGCGTGGGAGGTCATCGACGGCAACGTGACGAGCGTCTCCACGGTGCCGAGACTCGGGGCGACCGTGGGCAATGCCAAGCCGTCCAGGAATCGCTCGGTCGCAGCCTGGCCCGCCTTGAGGCGTAGGCTCAGCATTCCACCGAAGCCCGCCAGGAGCTCCGAGGCGTGCGCGTGGTCCGGATGGCTCTCAAGCCCGGGGTAGTTCACCTGCCGCACTGCCGGGTGCTCGCTGAGATAGCGCGCCAGCGCGAGCGCGTTCCTGTTGTGCGCCGCGACCCGAACGGCGAGCGTCTTGATGCCGCGCGCGAGCAGGAACCCCGCGTGCGGATCGAGGGACCCGCCGAAGTGGTTCAGGCTCCCCCGGACGCGCTCGACGAGTTCCCGATTCCCGATCACGCACCCAGCGACCAGGTCGGCGTGTCCGTTCAAATACTTGGTGGCACTGTGACAACAGAGGTCGAAGCCGAGCGCCAGCGGCCTGAAGTTGACCGGGGTCGCGAACGTGTTGTCGATGACGGTCACCACGCCCTCGGCTCGGCCGAACGCGACCAGCTCTTGCAGGCGCGGCACTCGCATCATTGGATTCGCGATCGTCTCGGCCAGGAACAGGCGGGTGCGGTCCGTTCTGGCGGCGGCCCACGTGTCGGGGCGCTGAGGATCGACGAAGGTCCAGCTCCACCCCAGGGCCTCGGCATGCTTGGTGATCAGGTCGTGCGTGCCGCCGTAGAGGAAGTCACTGGCGAGGAAGTGATCCCCCTCTCTGAGCAGCGACAGCAGCACGGTCGACAGCGCGGCCATTCCGGAGGAGGTCGCCACCGCCGCCTCGCCGCCCTCGAGTGCGGCGAGCTTGCCATGCAGATAGGCCTGGGAGGGCGCGGTGCTGAGGCGCAGGTACTTGATGTCCTCGTACGCAGTGCCGGGCTCGACCGGATACACGGTGCCCTGGTAGATGGGGTAGACCAGCGAGCCCTCGGGGCCTGGGCGCGGCTCGCCGCCATGTACGGCGAGTGTCTCGATGTCGAGGTCGCGCTCCGTCAAGCGGCACCCACCCGCACGTTCCGGAGCGTTCGCTCGGCCTTGCGTTCCCAGGGAACCATCGCGAGCGCACGATAGTCGCCGATGCTGCTGCTCGCGGCCGCGGCGCTGATCTCCAGATGGCTCGGCGGCGCACTCGCGTTGAGCCGGCGTCCAGGCAGTCGGACTCGCTGGCGTCCGGCCGGCCGAAGCCAAGCACGAGGGCGTTGCCGAGCGCGCCGCCCCTCTTCGTTCCGGCCGCGAAAGTCGCAGATTGCGGGGCGAACGCCTCGGCCGGCCCTGACCCGTCGGGCACGCCTGGGCACGCCGATATACTGAGTCCTCGTTGTAATCGACAACCGGAGGTTCTAATCCATCGGCAACTCGGAGCCGAAAACTTGGATAGAGCCCCGGCGCTGTCGCGTCCCCCAGGGCGATTAGAACTTAGGAGCTGAGGGCTAGGTAGAACGGTTAGGTATCGGAAGTGTTCGAGCGATTCACAGAGCGGGCCCGGCAGGTGGTGGTCCTCGCCCAGGAGGAAGCCCGCACCCTGAAGCACAACTACATCGGCACCGAGCACATCTTGCTGGGCCTGCTGCGCGAGGAAGAGGGCCTGGCCGCGCGGGTGCTCGAGTCGCTGGACATCACCGTTGAGCGCGTGCGCGCGCAGGTCGTGCGCATCGTCGGCTCCGGTGAAGAGGTGACCTCCGGCCAGATTCCGTTCACGCCGCGCGCCAAGAAGGTGCTCGAGCTGGCGCTGCGCGAGGCGCTCTCTCTCGGCCACAACTACATCGGCACCGAGCACATCCTGCTCGGCCTCGTGCGCGAGAACGAGGGCGTCGCCGCCCGGATCCTCCTCGACTTCGACGCCGATTCCGAGAAGATTCGGAACGAGGTCATCCGGATGCTGTCTGGCCCCGGCGGCCGCCGCCAGGGCGCCGGCGCGGGCTCGGGCGAGGGCAAGAAGTCCTCGAAGCTGCTCGACCAGTTCGGTCGCAACCTCACCAAGCTCGCGTCGGAGGGCAAGCTCGACCCGGTGATCGGTCGCGAGACCGAGATCGAGCGGATCATGCAGATCCTCTCGCGCCGCCAGAAGAACAACCCCGTGCTCCTCGGCGAACCGGGGGTCGGCAAGACGGCGATCGTCGAGGGCCTGGCTTCGCGGATCACCAAGGGCGAGGTTCCCGAGCTGCTGAAGAACCGGCAGATCTACACGCTCGATCTCGCCGCACTCGTCGCCGGTTCCAAGTACCGCGGCGAGTTCGAGGAGCGGCTGAAGAAGGTGATGAAGGAAATCACCCAGCGCGGCGACATCGTCCTCTTCATCGACGAGCTCCACAACCTGGTCGGCGCCGGCGCCGCCGAGGGCGCCATCGACGCCGCCTCGATCCTGAAGCCGGCGCTGTCGCGTGGCGAGCTGCAGACGATCGGCGCCACCACGCTCGACGAGTACCGCAAGTACCTCGAGCGCGACTCGGCGCTCGAGCGCCGCTTCCAGCAGATCAAGGTCGACCAGCCGTCGATCCCGGACACCGTGCAGATCCTCGAGGGTCTGCGCGAGCGCTATGAGGACCACCACAAGGTGAAGATCACCGATGAGGCGCTGGCCGCCGCGGCGGAGCTGGCCGACCGGTACATCTCTGACCGCTTCCTGCCCGACAAGGCCATCGACCTGATCGACGAGGCCGCGTCGCGGATGCGCATCAAGTCGATGTCGCAGCCGCCCGTCTACCGCGATCTCGAGGAGGAGATCGAGGAGACGCGCCGCGCCAAGGAGGCCGCGATCGAGGCGCAGGAGTTCGAGAAGGCCGCGAACCTGCGCGACAAGGAGCGCCAGCTCACCAACCGCAAGCGCGAGCTCGAGGACCAGTGGGAGGCCGGCGAGGGCGGCGAGCGCCCGACGGTCGGCGAGGAGGAGATCGCCGACATCGTCTCGATGTGGACCGGCATCCCCGTCTTCAAGCTGACCGAGGCCGAGACCAAGAAGCTCGTCCGCATGGAGGAGGAGCTCCACAAGCGCGTCATCGGCCAGGACGTTGCGATCGAGGCCGTCTCGAAGGCGATCCGCCGGTCCCGGGCCGGCATCAAAGACCCCAAGCGCCCGGCCGGCTCGTTCATCTTCCTCGGCCCCTCGGGCGTCGGCAAGACCGAGCTCGCGCGCACGCTCGCCGAGTTCCTGTTCGGCGACGAGGACGCGATGGTGCGGATCGACATGTCCGAGTACATGGAGAAGCACGCCGTCTCGCGCCTGGTCGGATCCCCGCCCGGCTACGTCGGCTACGACGAGGGCGGCCAGTTGACCGAGGCCGTGCGCCGCAAGCCCTACTCGGTGCTGCTGCTCGACGAGATCGAGAAGGCGCATCCTGACGTCTTCAACATCCTGCTCCAGATCCTGGAGGACGGGCGCTTGACCGACGCTCAGGGTCGCACGGTCGACTTCCGCAACACGATCGTGATCATGACCTCGAACATCGGCGCCAAGGACATCGCGCGCAACGTGTCCTTCGGCTTCGGCAGCTCGGACGAGACCGGCACGTCCTACGAGGACATGAAGGACCGGATCATGGGCGAGCTGAAGAAGGTCTTCCGGCCCGAGTTCCTGAACCGGATCGACGAGGTGATCGTCTTCCACAAGCTGACCAGGGACGAGATCAAGGAGATCATCGACCTGATGATCTCGCGGGTCCGCGCACAGGTCGCCGAGCACGAGCTCCAGCTCGAGCTCACCGACCAGGCCAAGGAGCTGCTCGCCGAGAAGGGCTGGGATCCGGCGATGGGCGCCCGCCCGTTGCGGCGCGCGATCCAGCGCTACATCGAGGACCCGCTCGCCGACGAGGTCTTGCGCCAAGGCCCGGACACGATCGTCTCCGGCACCACCGTGATCGTCGACCGCGACGAGGAGGGCGACGACGAGGAGCGGCCGCTGTCGCTGAAGATGGTCAAGCCGCGCAAGCGTGCCACGCGCAAGGAGAAGGAGCCGGTCGGCGTCGGTGCGAAGAAGCCCGGCGATGCCGACGGCCAGACCGACGCGCCCGACGATGCGCTGCCGTCCGACGGCGGCGCGGAGCCCACGCCAACCGAGTCCTAGCGCCCCGCTGGGACGTATCCCCGCCCGACGGTAGGCTTTTCCCAATGGGGAGACTCCGTGGCGGGCTGATCCTTGCTTGCGCGCTTGCGGCCGCACTGACCTTCGTGCCATCCGCAGCGGCCTCGGATCCGCAGCCGAAGGTCGTGGGCGGCCAGGCGACCACCATCCAGGCGTGGCCGTGGCAGGTGGCGCTGGCGTGCGAACCCGGTTCGTCGCCTCAGTGCCTGGGCAATGGCTTTTTCCGGCAGTTCTGCGGCGGATCGCTGGTCGCCCCGGACATCGTGATCACGGCTGCTCACTGCGTCTATGACAAAGACCCGCTGGTGCTCGCGTTCGAGCCCGCCGGCCACTTCGAGGTCTTCACAGGGCGCACGGCACTCTCGTCCTCGCAGGGCGAGGAGATCGACGTCGCGGAGGTCTACTACTTCATCGACGACGGCACGGGCAACCCGACGCTCCAGGCCCAGTCCGAGACCCAGGTCGATCCCGACTCTGAGCTGTTTGATCCGATCAGCTTCGAGTGGGACGTCGCCTTCCTGCGGCTCGAATCGACCTCCACCTCGGAAACGATCAAGCTGGCAGGCGCCGACGAGACCGCACTATGGGACCCCGGCCGCTCTGCCTACGTGAGTGGGTGGGGCGACCTCGCGGAGGACGCCCAGAACTATCCCGACGACCTGCACGCGGCCGAGATCGAGATGATCGCGGATGAGACTTGTGGGTCAGGGGCCTCCTATGGGGCCGGGTTCGTCCCCGAGACGATGGTCTGCGCAGGCGTGCTCGAGGGCGGGGTGGACACCTGCCAGGGCGACAGCGGCGGGCCGCTCGTCGTTCCGATCAACGGGGGTGGGTTCCGGCTCGTCGGAGACACGAGCATTGGGGAGGGCTGTGCGCGACCGAACAAGCCCGGCATCTACGGTCGGATTGCGGACGACCCGATGCGAAGCGCCCTGCAGGCGGGGATCCTTGCAATCACCGGCAGTGACGTGGTGGGATCGGGCGCCGTGCCCGACACGACGGCCCCCCAGACCACGATCGACAGCGGACCGCCACCGAGGAAGCGCAACAAGAAGGCGAACTTCACGTTCTCGACCAAGGAGCCCACACTGCCCGTCGGCGAGCAGTTCGAGTGCAAGCTCGACAGCGGGCCATTCGAGCCCTGCTCGTCGCCGTTGGCGTTGACCGTTCCCAACCGCGGCTTTCATACCTTCCGCGTGCGGGCGCGCGACATCTCGCGGAATTTCGACGCCTCGCCCGCCGCGCGCACCTGGAAGGTCAAGAAGAAGCGAAGGCGCCGGCGCTAGACGCCGGGGCGCGGTGGCGTCGGGCGGGGTTCATACCCTCAGCGGGTGAGCAAGTCGCGATCGCTGTACGTGTGTCAGTCCTGCGGGCACGAGGCGCTCGCCTGGTCGGGTCGCTGCGCCGGCTGCGGTGAATGGAACACCCTCGTCGAGACACCTCGCGAGCTGGAGGCGCCCGGGCGAAAGGGTCCCGGGGGGCGAGGGCGGGCGGCCGACGCGGCTCGGCCGGTTCGCCTTCGTGACGTTTCGTCCCCAGACGTCTCACGGCTTCGCACGGGCGTCTCGGAGCTCGACAGGGTGTTGGGGGGAGGCCTGGTGCCGGGCTCGCTGGTCCTGCTCGGCGGCTCCCCGGGGATCGGCAAGTCGACCCTCACCGGCATGGCGCTGGGCAACGTCGCCGCGACGGGCCACAAGGCGCTCTACGTCTCGGGCGAGGAGTCGGCGGCGCAGGTGAAGCTGCGCGCCGAGCGTCTCGGCGAGGCGGCTCTCGACGTCCCGGCGCTCGCGGAGACATCGCTGGCGACCGTGCTCTCGACGCTGGAAGCCGTGGGACCCGCCGCGTGCGTGATCGACTCGGTGCAGACGCTGCGATCGGAGGGCATGACCGGGGCCCCGGGGTCCGTGGGTCAGGTGCGCGAGGCGGCGACGGCGATCATGGAGGTCGCCAAGCGCCTCGATTGCGCGGTGATCCTGGTCGGGCACGTGACCAAGGAGGGAGCCGTGGCGGGCCCGCGCGTGCTCGAGCATCTCGTTGACTGCGTGCTGCTGTTCGAAGGCGAACGCGAGCGCAGCTTCCGAACCATTCGAGCGCTCAAGAACCGGTTCGGCGCAACCAGCGAGGTCGGCGTCTTCGAGATGCGCTCCGGCGGGCTGGTGGAGGTCGAGGACGCCTCCGCCCGGTTCGTCAGCGAGGCCAGCGCCGCCCCGGGTTCGGTCGTGCTCTGCGCGATGGAGGGCACCCGACCGCTGCTGGTGGAGGTTCAAGCGCTGGTGGCGCCGACCGAGGTCGTCCCGCCTCGACGTGTCGCCACCGGCATCGATCGCAACCGCCTGGCGATGGTGCTCGCGGTGCTGGCGAGGCATGGAGGGCCGTCCCTTTCGGCCGCGGACGTCTTCGTCAACGTGGCCGGCGGCGTCCGGGTCGACGAGCCCGGCGCCGACCTGGCGGTCGCGCTCGCGGTCGCATCCGCCCACCGCGGGCAGCCGCTGGTGGCCGCCGACGGGCGTCCCCTCGCCTGTTTCGGCGAGGTTGGGCTGACCGGCGAGCTGCGGCCGGTGGCGCACCTGGAGCGACGCCTGGCGGAGGCGCTCAAGTTCGGCCTCGGGCCCGTGCTCGCGCCGCCGGCCGCCGAGGCGCTCGACGACCTCCGGACCGTGCGCTCGGTCCGCGAAGCGCTGAAGGCTGGGTGGAAGCAGCGAGGGATGCGCGCGGCGGCCTAGCGTCTACTTGACAAGCCCCAATCCGACCTCTCCACACGGGATTTGCCGGAACACGCCGAGTGCGGGGGGTTTGCCATCATGGCCCGCGTGGCGCCGCATGCCGGGGATGACCTGAACGAGCTCGAGGCGCGCCAAGACCCCCGGCTCCTGCGGGCGCTCGAGATGGTCGCGCCGGGGACCCCCCTGCGCGAGGGGATCGACAACATCATCCACTCGCGAACCGGCGGCCTGATCCTGATCGCCGAGGCCGACGACGTCTCGTTCCTGTTCTCGGGCGGGATTCGCCTCGACGTCGACTACACGCCCGCGCTGCTCTACCAGGTGGCGAAGATGGACGGCGCGATCGTCCTCGACCCGGCGGCCAAGAAGATCAACTGGGCGAACGTGCAGCTGATGCCCGACCCGACGATCCTCTCGATGGAGACGGGCACGCGGCACCGGACGGCGGAGCGCGTCTCCAAGCAGACCAAGGCGCTGGTGATCGCCATCTCCCAGCGCCGCGACGTGGTCTCGCTCTACGTCGAGGGGATCAAGTACATCCTCCAGGACATCCCGACGGTGCTCTCGAAGGCGAACCAGGGCCTGGCGACGCTGGAGAAGTACCGCTCCCGGCTGGACCAGGTTTCAACCCGCCTGACGGCGCTGGAGTTTGTCGGCGGTGTCGTCCTATACGACGTGCTCTCGGTGCTTCAGCGGGCGGAGCTGGTGACCCGGATGGCGACCGAGGTGGAGCGCTACATCATCGAGCTCGGCACCGAGGGCCGTCTGATGGAGATGCAGCTCGAGGAGACCGTCGTCGGTGTGATCTCCGAGCGCGCCGCGCTGGTGCGCGACTACATCAGCGTCGACTCAGAGGTCGACGTCGAGCGCACGCTGAGCGACCTCGCCGAGCTGCCTCACCAGGAGCTGCTCGACTTCGGGCGCCTCGCCGAGCTGCTCGGCTACGACCGCAAGACCAACACGCTTGACTTCCCCGTCACTCCGCGCGGCTATCGCGCGCTCTCCAAGGTCCCGCGCCTGCCGCGCCTGGTGGCCCAGAAGGTCGTCAACCACTTTGGCGACCTCGAGGCGATCCTGGCGGCGTCGGACGTCGACCTGGAGGCGGTTGACGGGGTCGGGGAGGCCCGTGCGCAAGAGATCCGCGAGGGTCTGCGCCGGCTTCAGGAGGTCGACGTCGTCGACCGCTATCGCTGAACAGGCGGCCGTCGGTGGCCGCCTCGACCAGAGGAGGACAACATCCCAGAGCTAGCAGTTGAGGAGGAAGCCGCTGAAGCAGGTCCCGATCTGGGTCCCGTCGAGTGCACGTTCGAGGCGGGCGACAACGTCGTCTACCCGCACCACGGGGCCGGGGTCGTGCTGAAGAAGGAGAGCAGGACTCTCCTTGGGGAGAAGCGCGACTACCTGACGATCAAGATCCTGCACAACGAGATGACGGTCATGGTTCCGTGCGAGAACGCTCATCGCGCGGGGCTGCGACGGGTGATCGACGAGGAACAGGTCAAGAAGGTGATCGAGGTTCTCGAGGGCGACGTCTCCGACATGCCCAAGAACTGGAACCGCCGTTTCAAGTACAACCGCGAGAAGATCAAGACCGGGGATGTATTCGAGCTCGCGGAGGTGGTTCGCAACCTCGCGATCCGCGAATGGGAGAAGGGGCTCTCCACCGGGGAGAAGCAGATGTACACCCGAGCGAAGAAGATCCTCGCCTCGGAGTTCATGTACGCCCTCGACAAGGACGACGAGGGCGCTGAGGAGTACATCGACGAGCTCCTGGAGGAGCGCTCCGGCGCCAAGGCGACCGCCTGAGTTCGCCTAGCGCGACAGCGGTCATCGCGGCCGCCGGTTCCGGAGAGAGGCTCGGAGCCGGCGGCCCGAAGGCCCTGGTGCGCCTGGGGGGCCGGCCGCTGCTCGCCTGGTCCTTGGCGGCGTTCGCAAGCGCCGAGGGAATCGAGCGGGCGATCGTCGCCGCGCCTTCCGGCCGCCAGGCCGAGGTCCGAGAGCTCGGCCCCGACGGCCTCGAGCTGGAGGTGGTGGAGGGCGGCGACACTCGCGCCGAGTCCGTGGGCCGCGCGCTCGCCGGGGTGGAGTCAGAGCTCGTCGCCGTTCACGACGCCGCCCGACCACTCGTCACGGCGGAGCTGATCGAGGCGGTGCTGAGAAAGCTGGACGCCAGGCCCGACGCCGTCGGCGTCATCGCCGCGGCTCCCCTGACCGACACGGTCAAGCGAGCGCGGGAGCCTCGCCCGGCCCGCGGCGACTTCGAGCGGGGCGGGCCGACGGTCGCAAAGACCGAGAGCCGCGACCACCTGTGGGCCGCGCAGACCCCGCAGGCCTTCCGCACCGCGGCGCTGCGCGAAGCGCACGAGGCCGATCCCCAGCGCTTGGCGGCGGCGACCGACGACGCGATGCTGGTTGAGAAGGCTGGCGGCAAGGTGCTGATCGAGCCCGCGTCCCGGCGGAACCTGAAAGTGACGACCGCGGACGACCTGCGGCTTGCCGAACTGCTGCTCGCGGAGCGCGGGCGCTAGTCCCGAAGTATCACCCAGAGCAGGGCCCCGGCGAACGCCAGCTCCCCGTACGTCATCGCGATGCCCATGTTGACGGCACCGAAGAGCTCCGCGAGCGCCGTGACGCCAACGAAGACCGCCACCAGCAGGGAGATGTCCCGAACCGCCCTAGCCACCGCCCGCGGGAGGTTGGTAGGTGGGGCGCGACGGCTCCCGTCTGCGTCCGAGCGGCAGGCCGGCGATCTCACGGGCCTCGTGCTCGAGATGGGCTCGACGCCGGCGGATGTAGAAGCGGCGCTGCACGAACAGCGTCAGCAGTCCCCCGAGGAAGATGGCCCCGAGGTTCACGGCGAGTTGCGCCATCGCGCCGCGCCATTCACCCCATTCGGCGAAGGCACACGCGACGCCGATGTTGGCTGCAGCGGGAATGGTCGTCACCGAGATCAGCACCCCGACGAGCGCACCGGATTTGGCATTGGTCAGCGACAGCACGCCCGCGGTGCCGGCGAAGTAGGCGACGATGAACGAGAACCAGTCGGGGTCGGAGATGAAGTCGGTCAGGGGATGAGCGGTCACCGTGAAGTTCTCCGGGGTGAGGTCGACGCCCCGGACGAACAGGGAGAACAGGAACGCGGCGGTGATGCCCAGCGGAAAGCCAATCGCCAGCGCGATGAGCGAGCGTTTCGCAACCTCACGGCGTTTCTGGACGATCGCGACGCAGAGCCCGGCGATCGGGCCAAACTCGGGGCCGACGACCATCGCGCCGATGATCAGGATCGGCGAGTCCAGGAAAATGCCCACCGACGCGATCAGGCAGGCAAGGCACATGAACGCGAGGAAGCTCGCCGAGAGCTCAACGTTCTCCGAGGTCCTCGCCTCGACCTCCTCCCAGACGACGGCGTCGCCGACCGCACCCTCGGCTGCCTTCTCGGCCCGCCTGGCGGCCTCCGACACGAGGGAGTCGACGTTCTCCATCGCGATCGACCCCTCCTTGTCGATCTCGAGCTCCTTGAGATCGGAGATGATCACGCTCGCATCCTCGCGGGCGACGTCGCAGAGGATCACGTCGCCTTCCGGGCGTTGGGCGGCGCGCTCGAGATAGATCAGGTTGCACACCGAATCCGTGTTCTCGAGCAGGTCGAGAACATGTCCGGCCTGGTAGCTGGGGACGACGATCCGGAGGTGAACCATCGGCGGCTAGCGTACTGGCCTCCGTGCTCACCGACTACCACGTCCACCTGCGGCCCGACGAGCTCGAAGCGACTCCCGACGAGTACTTCACGCCGCAAAATGTCGACCGCTATCTCGAGGCGGCGCGCGACGCCGGGATCCGCGAGCTCGGCGTCTCCGAGCACGTGTACCGCTTTGAGGCGGCGCTTGACGTCTGGGACCACGAGTTCTGGCGCGAGCAGGCAGTGGGCGACCTCGACGCCTACTGCGAGTTCGTCCGCTCGACCCCCCTTCGCGTCGGCCTCGAGATGGACTACCTGCCCGGGCGCGAGGACCGGATCGCCAACCTGCTCGGTGCCCGGGACTTCGACTACGTCCTCGGCTCGATTCACTTCCTCGCTGAGGGAGCGGTCGACCACGACGGCTATGACGTCTGGGAGCGTGTCGGCGACCCCGACCGGGTCTGGAGGACCTACTTCGAAGCCCTCGCCGAGCTCGCGCTATCGGGTCTCTACGACATCCTGTCGCACCCGGACCTGGTGAAGATCTGGGGCGACCAGCGGCCGGTGCCGCCCCGCGACGTGCGCTTCTACTACGAGCCGGCGATCGAGGCGATCGCCGAGTCCGGGATCGCCGTCGAGGTCTCGACCGCCGGCTTGCGCAAGCCCGTGGGCGAGCTCTATCCATCAGCCGCCTTCGCCGAGATGTGCATCGAGGCGGGAGCTGCCTTCTCCCTGTCGTCCGATGCGCACGCGCCAGAGCACGTCGGCTACGAATACGAGCGAGCGGTGGAGGCAATGCGCGGATGGGGAATCTCTGAAGTGGCCGTGTTCGAAGGACGCGACCGCCGGATGGAGCCCCTGGGATGAGAGGACGACGATGACGGCGCGCGCCGGGATCGGGTACGACAGCCACCGTTTCGAGTCCGGGCGTCGCCTGGTTCTCGGCGGCGTGGAGATCGAACATTCGCACGGGCTGGCCGGCCACTCGGATGCGGACGTGCTCACGCACGCGGTCATTGACGCTCTGCTCGGCGCCGCGGGCCTCGGCGACCTCGGAGCCCATTTCCCGGGCGATGACGAGCGGTGGCGTGACGCCGACTCGATCGACATGCTGCGGACGGTGCTCGGGATGCTCCCCGGGCCGGTCACGAACGTCGACGCGACGGTGATCGCCGAGGCGCCCTCCCTGTCAGCGCATCGCGCGGAGATGGAGCGCAACCTCTCTCAAGCGGTCGGGGCACCCGTGAGCGTGAAGGCCACGACCAACGAAGGGCTCGGATGGATCGGCCGCGGCGAGGGGATCGCCTGCATCGCGACGGCTCTCGTGGAGGCCGCCGAATAGGCTTCAGGTATTCAGGTGAGGGGCATTCATGCCCCGAAAGCAGCTATGTGATGTTGGTTATTTAGTGGACCTGGGACCCCTCGCGACACCACTTTCCCTCGCCCGCCGGGTGCGGCTCGGCAAGCTGGGCGCGCTTCCCGACGTGCCGTTCAACTTCAAGACTCTGGCCGACGCGGGCGTGATCCGGCCGGTGCGGCCGGACAAGCTGGCGCGGTTGGCTCGAGAGCTGGCCAGATGGGGGGCTTCGCCTGCCGCTGGGATCTCGGCGGCGTCGATCACTCACGGCGACGGCGAGATGGTGGTCGACGAGGCCGGATCGCTGAGCTTCCGAGGCGTGCACCGGCGCTCGAACGCGCTGGCCGACAGCCTCGCGCGCGAGGGAATCGGGGAGGGGGACGGGGTGGCGATCATGTGTCGCAACCACCGCGGCTTCATCGACGCCACGCTCGCCGTCTCGAAGCTGGGCGCGAACGGCCTGTACATGAACACGGCGTTCTCGGGACCTCAGCTGGTGGGAGTGGTCGAACGCGAGCAGCCGGTCGCGCTGATCTACGATGGCGAGTTCGCCGAGCTCCTCACCGACGCGGCTCAGGACATGAGGCGCGTCGTCGCGTGGCCGGAGGACGGAGAGGCGATCGGCGACGACCCGACCCTCGACGAGCTCATCGACGCCGGCGACGACGGAGACCGATCCGCGCCGAGCGAGTCGAGTCGCTTCGTGATCCTCACCTCGGGAACGACGGGCACTCCCAAGGGGGCCCAGCGCGGCCAGCCCGACACGCTCAGCCCGCTGGCGGCCATGTTCTCGAAGATCCCCCTGCACGCCGAGGAGCGGACGATGATCGCGGCGCCGCTCTTTCACTCCTGGGGCTTTGCCCACTTCATGCTGGGGCTGGCGCTGAACTCCACATACATCCTGCGCCGCCGCTTCGACCCCGAGGAGACCCTGCGCGCCACGGCCGAGTCCGGAGCGACGGCCCTCGTGGTCGTCCCCGTGATGATGCAGCGGATCCTCCATCTCCCGCAGGAAACCCTCGACGAGTACGGGCTTCCGAACCTGCGGGTGACGGCGGCAAGCGGCTCCGCGCTTCCCGGCCCGCTTGCCACGAAGTGGATGGACGCGTTCGGCGACAACCTCTACAACCTCTACGGCTCGACGGAGGTCGCGTGGGCGACAATCGCCACCCCGGAGGACCTGCGCGAGGCCCCGGGCAGCGCCGGCCGTCCTCCCCGGGGCACCCGCCTGATGATCGTCGACCCGGACGGCAACGAGGTCCGGCGCGGCGAGACGGGCCGGATCTTCGTCGGCAACGAGATGGCCTTCGAGGGCTATACGGGCGGGGGCGGAAAAGACGTCATCGACGGGTTGCTGTCCTCGGGCGACGTCGGGCATCTGGACGAAGACGGGCGGCTGTTCATCGACGGCCGGGACGACGAGATGATCGTGTCCGGCGGCGAGAATGTGTTCCCGCGCGAGGTTGAGGACCTGCTGGCGGAGCACGAGGCGGTCAAGGAGGTCGCGGTCGTCGGCGTCGACGACGAGGAGTTCGGACAGCGGCTGAAGGCGTTCGTCGTCCTCCACGATGACGGCGAGCTCGACTCAGATGAGGCCAAGGCCTACGTGAGGTCGAACCTCGCTCGCTACAAGGTGCCCCGGGAGATCGAGTTCCTCGACTCCCTTCCGCGCAATGCCACCGGCAAGGTCTTAAAACGGGAATTGGCCTGAATAACTCCGCCGACATCCTCCGCTCACGGCAACCAACGACACCTGCTTCTGGCGGCGCCTGACGGCACCGCCCGAACACCTCCGGTGTCGGCGGGCGTGGGCCCGTTACCGGACCCGGCAGGGTCGTACTCGCCTGCACCGCGACTTCGTCGCTAGCCCTGGCCCTCTACGCCGGTTGCTTCGTGGGGGGCGCCGACTGGCTTCGATTCGGGCGAGCCGCGCTGGCGCAGGTAGATCGCCAGCACTGCAAACGAGCCGACCGCGAGGAACTCCGACTGCCAGTTCTGGAGAGTCGCCTCCCAGAAGTGCGAGCTGGTGGCATACGAGATCCACGAGATCGAGTGCTCGCCGTGCGTCTGCTGCTCGGCGTTGAACTCCGTCCACCCGGTCACCGATTGGGCAAACCACGAACCGACGAAGATCAGCGCCATCACGGTCAGCAGCGAATTCGAATAGACCCAGTTGCGAATGCCGCGGACGCGCGCCCATGGCGGCGCTTCGGGGCCGCTCCAGCCACCGATCCGTTGCTTGCGATCCGACTGGGTGCCCTCTTCGCCGGGCGGCTTCGACTCTGGCGATCCGCGCTGGACCAGCCACACCGTGACGATCACGAACAGCAGGAACTGCAGGTACTCGGACTGCCAGTTCTCCATTACGGCGTTGCCGAAGCTCGATGAGGTGATGTAGGTCCACAGCGAGACGGCGGCCTCGCCGTGGGTCGCCTGCTCGTCGTTGTAGGCGGCGTGGCCGACCAGCGCTTGGGCGATCAGGGCGGCGAGGAAGATGGCCAGGAAGAACAGCGACAGCCCGTTCTCGTAGACGAAACTCTTCACTCCGCCGCGTTCGTTCGTCTCAGCCATGCGTCAGCCCCACGATCGAGTAGAAGGCGATCCCCGCGATGAGCACCGTGAGCCAGGTGAAGAACATGATTCGCATAGCGCTTACGTACCCCGGGCATGCGGCGTTCAGTCGAGTCCGTTTTGCCGCTTGATCAGCGGGTACCCGCGAGGTGAACCCGAGACCGAGGAGGTAGCTGTGCCACCCCGCGGGATCAAGAAGGGCACCAAGCGCGCCCGTCAGTACGAGCACGTCAAGAGGAGTGAGAAGCAAGCGGGTCGTTCCGAGCGCCGAGCCGAGGAGATCGCGGCTCGGACGGTGAACAAGGAGCGCGCCCGACGTGGCGAGTCGCGCACGCGTTCGCGCAGCTCGACGCGCGACATCTCCTCCGGCCGGCGCGGCGGAAAGCGTTCGGGAACCGGTCCCGGCGGTCGCACTCGCGAGCAGCTCTACAACGACGCCAAGCGGCTCAACATCTCGGGCCGGTCCCGGATGAACAAGCGTCAGCTGCTTGCGGCGGTGAACCGCAAGAAGAAGTAACTCCGCCGACATCCTCCGCTTCGCGTCCGGTGTCGGCGGACGAGGGTGCCTGCCTCGGTCGGCAGGCACCCCGCATCTACCGCGACTTCGTCGCTAGCCCGGATTCCCGCTCACGTTTGCGGCGGGCCGCCTCGGCGCGCAGCATTTCGTGCTCGACCTGGCGCTTCAGCTGGTGAAGCGAACGCCGCACATGGCGCGAGATCGTCGGCGCCGCGACCCTCTCGGCGATCATGCCCGACAGGCCGGCTCCGGCGACGCCGTAGGCGAACCGGAACTCCACACGGGTCCGGCGGTCGTCGGTTTCGCGCAGCCGCCAGCGTCCTCGCTGATCCACGCCAGTGACCGACGACCAGGCCATGTCGCGCTCGGGGGTCCATTCGACGACCTCGATCAGGCCGCCCACCTCCGCCGATCCGACCCGCATCAGCATCCGGTATCGAGCGCCGATTCCGTTGCGCTGCTCGCCGACGACCTCCCAGCGCGTGATGCCGGACATGAAGTGCAGGTAGTTGCTCGGCTCGGACAGGTAGTCCCAGACCTGTTTCGGCGAGGCTGAGATGACGACGGACTCGTTCAGGCGCATGGTTGTCCTCAGCCCAGCACCGGCAGCCGTCGCTCGGCCGCAAGCGCGTCGAGCGTCTCCTGCATCACCCGAGTGACGTGCTCGTAGACTTCGTCGGGATCCGGATCGGGTCCGAACTGCTCACGGAGATCGATCGGCGGGAGCACCTCCGTCGTGATCTTCGCCGGCAGGGGGATGTGGCCGAGGAAGTCCCCGACGTTCAAGCCCCACGGCGGCGCGAGTGAGATCGGCAGCACCTTCAGGCGCGCCAGGCGGTCGGCGCGCAGGAGCTTCGACAGCCAGGCCCCCCGGCTCAGAAACAGCGCCGTCTCCTGACCGCCCACCGAGACGACCGGCACTATCGGCACGTTGGCGCCGAGCGCCAGGCGCACGAAGCCGCGCCGACCGGCGAAGTCGACCTTGTTGCGCTCCCACGAGGGACGGTGAACCTCCCAGTCGCCACCGGGGTACACCAGCAGGGCGGCGCCCCGGTCGAGTGCGCGCTGAGCGTGCTCGTGTGAGGCGGAGACCGTTCCGTACTTGCGCAGGATCTGCCCGTAAGGCGAGGCCAGGACCAGGTTGTGGGCAAGCTGGTAGAAGGCCCGCTCGACGCCGAAGTACGTGCAGAACGCCAGCGTGAAGATGACGGTGTCGGGGGTCACGTTGCCGCCGGAGTGATTCCCGACGAGCAGCACCGGCCCGCGTTCGGGGACGTTGCCCATGTTGCGGACCTCGCCGCGGAACCACAGCGTCGCCAGCAGCCAGGCGAGCGGCAGGTTCTCGCGGATGTAGTCGGGATCGCGGTCGTCGAGGTCGGCCGTCAGGCGGCGCTGGAGCGCCCTGCCGAACCTGCCGGAAAGCCCCGAGATCGCGTCGCGCGCCACATCGGCGAGCTCCTCGCCGGCGCGCGCCGCTCCGTCCAGCGGGCGCAGCCGTGCGAAGCCCCCGGCGCCGTTGCCGCCCGCGGCCGGCTCGTCGCCGCCGTTGCGCTTTGCCCGCTCGGCGAACGTCGTCCGATCGGCCATGCGGCGATGATATGGGTCAGGCCGAGGCCCAGGCGCGGGTGCTCACCTGAGCGTGCTCAGCCTCCGCGGCGCTGGCCTCGATGCGGGCGCGGATCAGCGCGTTCGTGCGAGCGGGGAGCTCGACCTGCGGGACGTGGCCGCACTCGTCCAGGATCACCTGCTGGGCTTCGGGCAGCGCCTCGGCCACGTGCCGCGCGAAGGCTGCCGGGACGAGGCGATCCGAGTCGCCCCACACGAAGAGCGCCGGCGGCGCCAGCGACTCGAGGCGTGTCCAGAACCCGTTCTCGCCATCGGGCCGGTCGAGGTAGATGTTTCGCGCAGCGGCGAAGAAGGCCACCCGGCCCGAACGGGACCTATAGGTGCGGCAGAATTCGTCGGCCGCGATGTCCGCCGCCGCCGGATCCAGCCGTTCTGGTCGGGCGAACAGGCTCCAGAAGTACTCGCGCACCCTGGCCGTCCCCACGGGGTGCGGAATGGCGGCGAGCTCCGGGCGCAGCACCCGGACCAGCGGCACCAGTTCGCGACGGCGACGGAAGGCGAGCGCCGGCGCCAGCAGGCTCAGCGATGCGACGCGATCCGGGTCGCCGAGGGCGACTTCCAGCGCGATCCGCCCGCCCATCGAGTTGCCGACGAGGTGCGCGCGGTCGATCGCCATCGCGTCCATGTAGCCGCGAACGGCGGCGGCGAACCACGAGGCGTTGTAGGGGGCGAGTGCCGGCTTCGCCGAGGAGCCGAAGCCGGGCAGATCGAGCGCGTGCACGGTCTGGTCGGGGGTCAGCGCGGCGACCGTCTCGAAGAAAGAGGTCTTGTTGGAGCCCAGACCGTGCAGGCAGATCACCTCCTCCTCTCCGTGGCCCGAGATCAGGCTCGAGATCCGTGCCTGTCGCGCCTCCACCTCCGTGACCCGAAGCAGCGGCGGCCTTCCGTTGGGGAGGTGGAACAGGCCCTCGAAGCCGAGCGCGAGGTCGAGGTCGCCCCGCGCGTAGAGCCGGCGCTGGGCGAAGGCGTCGAGGCCCGAAAGCCGGCCCTCGCGCAGCGCCAGCCAGGTGGACGCATCGGTGCCGATGACCACGTCAACCGGCCGTCCTGCCGACGGGCGGACGTGGCAGCGCGACCCGTCGGTGAGCACGTCCCAGCTTCGCCCCACGTCGCCGAGGCGGATCTGGAAGGCGGCCTGGAAGCTCGGCTCCGCGCCCAGGTACCGCTCGGGGAGGGTGGCGAATGCGTCAAGGACCCGTCGCAGGCGCTGGTCCTTCAGCGATGTCGGCCCCTGCCCGTTCGAGGTCCCCACGGCGCGCGCTACGTTAGCGGCCCGTCCGGGCGGGTTCCCCGGCTTCGGACGGACGCCCTAGAAGTAGCCCGCAAATACCGGGAAGGGAGCCCGCGACTTCGTCGCTGGCCCTGGCGCTTAGCATGCGCGCGTGCCCGAGGTGCGGATCAAGGACACGCTCAGCGGCGAGGTGTGCCCGCTCGAGCCTCGCGACGACGGGTCCGTCGGGATCTACGCCTGCGGGCCCACCGTCTACTCGCGGATTCACGTGGGCAACGCGAGGCCCTACGTGGTCTTCATGCTCCTGCGGCGCTTCCTGGCGGCGCAGGGCCTTGCGCCGTCACTGGTGATCAACGTCACCGACATAAACGACAAAATCTACGCCGCGGCGCGCGAGGCAGGCGTGTCCTCCTCGCAGTACGCCGAGGAGATGACGCGGCTGTACATGGAGGACACGCAGCGGCTCGGGCTCGGCCGTCCCGACGCCGAGCCGCTGGCGACCGAGACGATCCCCGAGATAGTCGCCCTGATCGAGGCCTTGATCGCAGGCGGCCACGCCTACGAGTCCGGTGGCGACGTCTACTTTCGGGTGCGCAGCTTCGAGGGCTACGGACGGCTCTCCAATCGCGATCCCGAGGAGATGGACCAGGGCGAGGAGGCGGGGAGCGCCGAGCTCAAGGAGGACCCGCTCGACTTCGCGCTCTGGAAGGCGCGCAAGCCCGACGAGGACACGGCATGGCCGTCGCCCTGGGGGGAAGGGAGGCCCGGTTGGCACATCGAGTGCTCGGCGATGGCCGAGAAGCTCCTCGGCCTTGACTTCGGCGTGCACGGTGGGGGGGCGGACCTCGTTTTCCCTCACCACGAGAACGAGATCGCGCAGACCGAGGCGGCGCGCGGCGTGCCGCTCGCCGAGATCTGGATGCACAACGGCATGGTCCAGATCGCCGAGGAGAAGATGTCGAAGTCCGTCGGCAACATCTTTCAGCTCTCCGAGGCGCTCGACCGCTACGGAGCGGAGGCGGTTGTGGCCTATCTGGTCTCAGGTCACTACCGCCAGCCGCTGGAATTCTCGGAGCGGGCGCTCGACGAGGCGACCGCCAGGGTCGAGCGGATCCGAAACTTCGTCCGTGAGCTGCCCGCTGACGAGGCGGGGGACGAGGACCCGTTCGTGTCGGAGCGCCGCAGCGAGTTCCTGGCGGCGCTGGCCGACGACTTCAACACCCCCCGGGCGCAAGCGGCGGTGTTCGAGCTGATCGCCGAGGGCAACCGGCGCCCACTGCCGGGGTCGCGCGCGGCGCTCACCGAGCTGCTGCCCCTGCTGGGGCTCGAATCGCTGCTCGAGGTCGCCGATGAGACGGACCCCGAGGCGGAGCGGTTGCTGGCCGAGCGCCAGCTGGCACGCGAGGAGCGCGATTTCGAGCGTGCCGACCGGATTCGCGATCAGCTCGCGGAACTCGGCTGGGAGGTCCGCGACACCTCGGAGGGTGCGAGGCTGGTGCGGCGGTCGTGAGCGACCGCGGCGGGGGAGGTGAGGAGATCATCTACGGGCGCCGGCCCGTTGCCGAGGCGAAGAGGGGGCGCAGGCGCGTCCGAAGGGTGTGGACGAGCGCGGATCTCGACGCGGGCGAGCTCACGCATCTTGCTGGATCGCCCGACCACCAGGGGGTCGTGGCGGAGGTGGACCCGTATCCCTACGCCGACCCGGAGTCGCTGTTCGAGGGGCCGGCGGCCCTGGTCGTGGCCCTCGACCAGGTCCAGGATCCGCGGAACCTTGGCGCCGTCTGCCGTTCGGCCGAGGCCGCCGGGGCGTCGGTCGCGATCCCATCGCGCCGGTCAGCGCTCGTGACGGCCGCCACCTGCAAGGCATCGGCCGGCGCCGTCGAGCACCTGGCGCTGGCCCGCGTCGGGAACCTCGCCGACTGGCTCGGCCGGGCCAAGGAGGCCGGGGCGTGGGTCTACGGAGCCGAGGCGGGTGCGGAGGTCCCATACACGCAGGCCGACCTCACTGGGAAGGTGGTGCTCGTGCTCGGCAGCGAGGGCGCCGGCCTACGGCGGCGTGTGGCATCCAGCTGCGACCTGATGCTCTCGATCCCGGCCAGGGGCAGGGTGGGCTCGCTCAACGTCTCGGCGGCCGCGGCCGTGCTGCTGTTCGAAGCGCTCCGCCAGCGGGACGCGGGCGCGCAGACGTAGCAGCGCCTCCGGACGGCGCGCCCAAACTGCAACGGATCTTGCGTTGTGGAAAGACAGGGGGTTGACAGAAGAATGCCGGCCCGCGTACACTGCGCGACGTAAGGGTGAACTAAAGGTCGAGCTTCGGCCCGCCGATCACACTTAGAGAGGGGCGCCCAGGGGAGGTACGGGCGCCACAGGATCCGACCGATTTGGAGGACCGCTGTGGCCGTGCCGACCCAGGACTTTGCCGCCGTCGCCCCTGCGCCGGCTACCCCGCGCCGATCTGAGCCTCAAGCTGAGCTTGACGATACGTACCTCGTTGCACTCGCCAAGCGCGGCAGCGCCGATGCCTACGAGCGGATCGTCAAGCGCTACCGCGGCTTCGTCCGCCTGAAGGCGTCGTCGTACTTCCTGCTCGGCGGCGATCCCGAGGATCTCATCCAGGAGGGACTGGTCGGGCTCTACAAGGCGATCCGCGACTTCCGTTCCGACCGCGAGTCGAGCTTCCGCAACTTCGCAGAGCTGTGCATCACGCGGCAGATCATCACCGCGGTCAAGACCGCGAGTCGCAACAAGCACGCGCCGCTGAACCAGTACGTGTCCTTTGCCCAGACGCCCGCGGCGGCCGGTGAGAGCGAGACGACTCTGGAAGAGATTCTCCCGGGCCCGCCGAGCGAGGATCCAGCCCAGCGGGCCATCGCCACGGAGGAGCTTCAGGCGTTGGTCGCGTGCATGTCCAGCGTGCTCTCCGAGCTCGAGAGCCGGGTGCTGTCGCTGTACCTCGACGGGCACTCATACGAGGCGATCGGCGAGCGCCTGGAGTGCGACACGAAGACCGTCGACAACGCCCTCCAGCGCGTGAAGCGCAAGGTGAGCACGCACCTGGCCAGCCGCGAAGTCCTGCTCTAGACACGGCTCGATGCGCCGCTACGCTGGGCGCAGCTGCCCGCCTAGCTCAACTGGCAGAGCACCGACCTTGTAAGTCGGAGCGTCCCGGTTCGAATCCGGGGGCGGGCTTCGCGGTAGATACTCCCTGCCGTGGCGCGGCGAGCGACCGATCTGCCTGCACAACGCGAGTTCGAGTGGCGCGACGGCGAGCGGACGATCCTGTTTCGCGCGGGCATCCTGGCGGAGGCCGGGGAGATCGTCGCCACCCGTGAGTGGGAGCCGTACGAGCTGCTGACCACGCAGCGGGCGCTCAACAGCGCCCCGGTTGAGCTCCCCGAGCAGGCTGAGGTCGTCCACTACGTACCGCCGGGGCCCGTGAACGAGGTCGCGGGGAGCCTCTTCGACGAGGTGTCCACCTCCTCGCTCGTCGCCTTGGGCGGCGGACGGGTGATCGACGTCGCCAAGGCAGTCGCCGCAGCGCGCGAGGGGCGGGTCGCCGCCGTGCCGACCACGCTCTCGGGCGCGGAGATGACGCGGATCCACCGCTTGCCCGACGGCCAGGACGCGCCCGGCCTGATCCGCCCGGCGCTCGTGATCGCCGATCCCGATCAGATGACGACCCTCCCCGAGGACAGGCTGCGGGCGAGCGCCATGAACGCCCTCGCGCACGGGGGCGAGCCGCTGTACACGCCGCTCGCCAACCCCGTCGCGTCGCTCGCCTCGCTGCGCGGGGCGACGCTGATGGCTCGGGCGCTCGACGCCGAGCCCGCGAAGCGCGACAACGAGGGCCTGGCGCTGGGCTCGATCCTCTGTGCCTACGCGCTCGATTCGGGCGGCTTCGCCCTCCACCACGTCGTCTGCCAGACCCTGGTGCGCACTCTCGGCATTCCCCACGCCGAGACCAACGCGACGATGCTGCCGCACACGATGGGGGCGATGCGCGACCGCGCGCCGACCGCGATCACCGCCCTCGCCAGGGCGCTGGGGACGTCCAAGGCGCGGCTCGGCGAGCGGATCACGGAGCTCGGCGGTGGGCCGCGAAGGCTCTCCAAGCTGGGTGTGAAAAGAGGCGCGATCAAGGAGGCGGTGAAGGGGATGCTCGCCAGGCCTGAGCTGCAGATGACACCCGACCCACCCGACGCCAAAGAGCTCCGGGCGATCATCGAAGCCGCCTGGTAGAGACCCTTCGTAACGCCACGCACGTGCAGGGGTAGCCACTCCCATGGACGACGCGCCGCGCCGTTCGGCGCCGCCACGCACCGACCAGGTCATCAGCGAGGAGCGCTTCCAGCGTTACCACCGCTACGCGCGCGAGCACGGCGTGAACCGGCCGATGTACCTCTTCGCGCGGCTCCTGGTGACCCCGGCCGTCCTGCTCTGGTTTCGCCTCGAACGGCAGGGACGCGAGCACGGCCGTGTGCCCGGCGGGATGGTCGTCGCGTCCAACCACCGCAGCTTTCTCGACCCCTTCGTGCTCGGCACGCTCGTGCCCTGGCGGCGCCGGATCCAGTTCGTCGCGAAGGTGGAGCTCTTCGAGCGACGCTGGACGGGATGGCTTCTCAACCGGCTGGGTGCGTTCCCGATCCGCCGCGGCCAGTCCGACGAGACGGCGATGGAAACCGCGGCGCGCGCGGTCGAGCGCGGGGGAACGGTGCTGATCTTCCCGGAGGGCACCCGAATTCGCTCCGGCTCGCTGGGCAGGCCGAAGCGCGGCGTCGGCCGACTCGCTCTGGAGACCGGCGGCGCCGTGCTGCCGGTGGCAGTTCACGGCAGCGAGCACGTGCGCCGCGGGTGGCGCATCCGCCCGCGGAAGGTGAGGCTGCGCGCCGGGCCGGCGATGACCTTCCCGCGGACCGAGCGCCCTTCGCCGGCGCTCGCGGCGACGGTCACCGACCGGATCTGGCCCAACATCGAGCTCCAGTGGGAGTACCTCGGCGGCCTCCCTCCGCTGCGCAAGGCGGCAGTGATCGGCGCCGGGAGCTGGGGCACCGCGGTTGCCGTCCTGCTCGCCCGGGGCGGGCTCGAGGTGCAGCTCGGCACGCGGACGCGTGACAAGGCCGACGAGATCGCGCGGCGGGGTGAGAACGAGCGCTACCTGGCCGGCGTGAGCCTTCCGGAGGCCGTGAGCGTCAAGCGCGCCACCGACATCGAGCTTGCGGCGTGCGACCTTGTCTGCCTGGCGGTTCCGTCCAAGGCGCTCCCGGCCGTGGTCGGGGGTCTCGGCGACCGGGTCGGTTCCCGAACGGCGGTGCTTCTGCTCAGCAAGGGAATGGTGCAGCCGATGGCGGCATTGCCGAACGAGTACGTGAGCGAGCGGGTGCGGTCCCGGGCGATCGCGTCGCTCGGCGGCCCGGCGCACGCCCGCGAGGCCGCGGCCGGGATGGCCGCCCTCGTGCTCGCCAGCGCCGACCCCGACCTGCGCGCTCAGCTCGGCGAGGTGTTCGATCGCGCGGGTCTGGTCTGCGAGCGCACCGGCGACGTCTTCGGAGTCGAGGTGGCAGGGGTGGCAAAGAACGCGGCAGCCCTCGCCGCCGCGGCGGCGGAGGCACACGGCCTCAACGCCGCCGGCATTGCGGCCGCCGGAATCTGGCGCGAATGCGCGGAGTTCGCGCTCGGAAAGGGTGCCCGGCTCGAGACGTTCTCGGGGCTCGCGGGCGTCGGAGACCTGACCGCGACCGTGCTTGCCCCGGGAAGTCGCAACCGCAGGGCCGGGGAGCTGTTGGGCTCCGGAGTGCCCTCGGACCAGATCCCAGGGCGGATCGGGCAGGCCTCGGAGGGGCTCGATTCGGTGCCGCTGCTCGCCGAGGCCGTGGCCGCCTCCGGCGCCCAGGCGCCCGCGCTGGAGGGGCTCTCCGCGCTGGTCGCCGGCACGATCGACACGGGGGAGTGGATCGCCACATTGCGCCGCGCTGAGCGGGCGAGAAGGGCGGCCTGAGTCGTGGAGGAGGCCATCTTCAGCGGAGTACGCTTGCCTCGTGAGTGCAGAAGAGGAGGGCGGCCCGCCGGCGTCCACAGAAGCTCCCGCGGAGTCGAAGGCGGAGCTCGACCGCGCCTTCGAGCAGCTCTATCGCGACCACCTGCGCGACGTCTACTCGTACTCCTACTACCGGGTCGGCAACCACCACGACGCCGAGGACCTCACGGAGCAGGCGTTCCTTCAGGCCTACAGGCACTTCGAACGCGCGCGGCGCGAGTCAAACGGCAGACCACTGCGCCCGTGGCTGATTCGCATCGCGCACAACCTCGCCTCGAACTACCACCGCGATCGCGCGCGACGCCCGACGGCCGCGCTCGACGCCGTGGAACCTCCGTCGCACCCGCACGGCACCGAGCGGGTCGTGGAGGGACGCGAGGAGCTGCGCGAGGTCATGGAGCATCTCGAGCAGCTGCCGGAGGATCGGCGCGAGGCCTTGATCATGCGGTTCGCGCTGGGAATGTCAAATCGAGAGATCGCGCGCGCGCTGGGGCGCACGGACGGCGCGACCAAGGTGCTGATCCATCGCGCGATCAGGCAACTGGAGGAGCTGATGGGCCCGGAGGCCGAAGATGAGTGAGGCGGCGAGCCCGCTGGACCTCGAGCGGTTGCTTGCGGACGCGCTGCGCCCGATCGAGCCGCCCGAGGACCTCGCGACGCGGATGGAGACGACGCTTGCATCGATCGCCGAGGGCGCGGCGGCGGAGCTCTCGAGCTGGGCCGACGAGCTCTCCGAGGGAGAGCTTCAGGCGCTGCGCGACCCGCGCAACTGGGTGCGGCCGGTGGCGGCGGTCGCCGTCGGCGGGGCCGCCGCCGGAGCGCTGGTCCTGGTCGGCATGCGCCAGCGGCGCAGGTCGGGCGGCCTGCGCGACACCGCCGAGCAGCTGCTTCGCGACCTTCGTCCGTAGAACAACTCCGCCGAGATCCTCCGCTCATCCATTACCAACGGCACCAGCTTCTGCCGGTGCCGTACGGCACCGGCCCAACACACACCTGGTGTCGGCGGGCGAGGGCCCGTTACCGGACCCGGCAGGGCGTACTCGCCTGCACCGCGACTTCGTCGCTAGCCCGAGCCGGCGATCGTTCGCGTCGTCTGCGGCGTGGCCGCTCCCGCGGCGAGGCCCGTCAGCCCGAGGATCAGGTGCAGCCAGTTGTCTTCGGTGTTGATCGGGACGAGATCGATGAGTACGCCGAACCCGTCGTCGACCTCGAGGAAGCCCCAGATCGCGAGTACGACGTAGAGCAGCCCGACGCCGAGCGCCGCCGAGCGCGCCGCCGAGCCGGCGGCGGCCAGCAACAGCAACCCGATCGCAAGATGCACCAGGTTGTGCCAGCCGTTGACGGCGAGGAGGCCGATCACCTCGTCCGACTTGATCTCATCGCCGGTGGCAAAGCTCGCCTCCCAGAAGAAGCCGAGAATCCCAGCCACCACCAGCACGGCACCGACGAGCGTGCAGTAAAGCCTTGCTGGACTCGCTGTGTCCATCTCTCCTCCTTGATCTACCGGGTTTCGATTGCGGTGGTCCCGAGATTGCAACTATCGTCACTCGCGCGGACGGGATGATCCGGACACGCGGACCGCCCGTACAAGCTGGTGTCCACGATGAGCGAGCCCGCGACCACGCCCGAGGCGCTCCAGCGTCTCGCTGACGAGGACCTCATGACTCTCGTCGAGCGCAAGCGCGCCGATGCGTTCGAGGTCCTCTATGACCGGCACGGGGGCGCCGCCTACTCGTTGGCGCACCGCATCGTCGGCGACCGCGGCGTGGCGGAGGACGTCACCCAGGAAGCGTTCCTGTCGCTCTGGCGCAGCGGCGCGCGCTACGACGTCGCGCGCGGCAGCGTCCGCTCGTGGATGCTGGGAATCGTTCGCAACCGCGCGATCGACGCGCTTCGCCGCGCGGCGGGGCCGGCCCCGAAGCTCGACCTCGATGACGAGGCCCTGCTCGACACACGCGCGTCCGAGGAGCTGACCGAAGCCGAGGCGATCAAGCGCGAAACCTCCCGCCGGTTGAGGGGCGTGCTGAGCGAACTCCCAAGGGAGCAATCGGAGGTCATCGGCCTTGCCTACTTCGGCGGCTTCACCCACGCCGAGATCGCCGAGATGCTGGGCATGCCACTCGGCACCGTCAAGGGGCGGATGCGACTTGGCCTGGAAAAGATCAGAGCCGGCCTCGCAGAGGGAATGGCGATTCAGAACAGCTCGGAGGCATTGCCGTGACCGAACGGCGCGGGGAGGGGCACGAGGAGCGGCGCGACGACGTCGCCGCCTACGCGCTCGGAGCGCTTTCGCCTGCAGAGGCGGCGGAGCTCGAGCGCCACCTTGGCGAGTGCGAGGCGTGTCGCGCCCGGCTGCGGGGGCTCCAGACCGCGGTCGACGTTCTGCCCGCGTCCGTCGAGCAGCTCACTCCGCCACCCGAGCTTCGCGATCGCCTGATGGCGACCGTACACGCCGAGGCACGAGCGGCCACCGGGCCGGACACCCGGGCGGCGCCGGCGAAGTCGCGCTCGCGCCGGCGGGGCGGGTGGGGTGGGCTCCTGCGGCCGGCGACGGCGTTCGTGGGGGCGTTGCTGATCGTGGCCGGCGTTGCCGCGGGCTATGCGCTGCGCGGCGGCGAGGACGATCAGACGACGACGGTCGCCGGGCGGGCCTTGTCGCCGGGCGTCGAGGCGGAGTTGGTGCGCCAGGGCGACTCCGGCGCCCTGCAGGTGCGCAGGATGCCGGCGATCGATCGCGACGAGGTCTACGAGGTCTGGGTCCAGCGAGGCGACGGCGTTGAAGCCGCGAGCACCTTCGTGCTCGACCGCGACGGCAGGGCCGTGGCGGCGGTCCCTGGCCTGGAGGGCGCCGATGCAGTCCTCGTAACCCGCGAGCCCTACGGCGGCAGCGAGCAGCCGACGACCGATCCGGTACTCGAGGCGCCGCTCAACTGAGGCCCAGGTTGTGCCTCGTATAGTCAGCCGGCCATGGCGACGTGCTACCGGCATCCCGGCCGCGAGACGAGCGTCTCCTGCTCCAACTGCGGCAGGCCGATCTGTCCCGACTGCATGACCCCGACGCCCGTCGGCATGCGATGCCCGGAGTGCGCGCGCGAGCGCACCCGGGTACGCCACTCGACGGGCGCGCCGACGCGAACGGATGCCCCGGCGACCTACGTGCTGATCGGCCTGTGCGTCCTCGCGTACCTCGCTGAGCTCTTGGGCGGCGGCGGGACCAGCGCGGTGGAAGGCGGCGGGGACCTCATCCGTGATGGCGGCCTCTTCGGACCCTCGGTCGACGACGGCGAGTGGTACCGCCTGATCACCTCCGGCTTCCTGCACGCGGGGGTGCTCCATCTCGGCCTGAACATGTTCGCGCTCTACATCCTCGGCACGATCCTCGAGCCGGGGATCGGAACCATGCGCTTCCTGGCGATCTATTTCGTGTCGCTGCTCGGGGGATCCTTCGGCGCGCTCCTCCTCGATCCGCGGGAGGTCACCGTCGGCGCCTCCGGGGCGATCTTCGGCTTGATGGCGGCGACCTTCATCGTCGCCCGGGGGCGGGGGATGGACGAGCTGGCCTCTCAGGTCGGGATCTTCGTCGTCATCAACCTCGTGTTCACGATCAGCATCCCCGGCATCAGCATCGGCGGCCACCTCGGCGGTTTGGTGGCTGGCGGGCTCGCCGCACTGCTGATCTCGACCCTCGAGCGCCGCCGCACTCAAGGCACGAGCGCGGTCGAGGCTCTCGGCCTCGCGGCGCTCGGCGTGGTCTCGGTGGCAGGAGCGCTGGTCGCCGCCGGTCAGACGGGCACGGGCCTCATCTAGGCCGCTCGCCGCTCCACTTCCGCCTTCGTGTCCTTGATCGAACGGCGCATCACGCCGTCGTTGAGCTTGCGGAAGATGAAGCCCGGCACTGGAACGCCCGGGTCGACGCCGAGCCTGTAGGTGGCGCGGGTTCGCTCGCCGCCGTCGAGGGGCTCGAACACGTACTCGCCGTCGATGTACTCAACGCCGTCGCCGTCGACGAAGTCCCACGACAAGCGGCCGGGGCGGTCGTAGTGATAGTGCAGCGTGTAGACGACCTCGCGAAACCTCGCGTCGACCCGCAGCTGCACCCGGCGTCCGAGGCCGTCGTCATAGCGATCCAGCACCTCGGCGCTGATCACCGCGTCCTGCCACTCGGGATAGGTCTCGAAGTCGACGATCGCGTCGAAGCAGGCGTCGGGCGCGGCGTCTATCTCGAGCGATTGCTCGGCGCGGTTGATTCCCATGCGAGCTCCTCCCACGCTATTCCCTCCGGCACCGTCACCGAATCCGCGTGGAGGATGTGGGCGAGCAGCTCGACGCCTTCGACCAGCCGCGGCCCGGGGCGCGAAAACGAGGAGGCCGCGTCGACCGCCACCACCCGAGCCGCGCGGAGCCCGCGCAGCCGCTCGCGATTCTGTTGGGCCTGCTCGGCGGCGTCGTCCGCGTGCATCCCGCAGGGCATCACCACGACGACCTCCGGACGGGCCGTCTCGATCTCCTCCCATTCGACCACCCGCGACTTGCGCCCCGGCTCGCCGAGGACGTCTGCGCCACCGGCGATCTCGACCATCTCGGGCACCCAATGACCGCCGGCGTACGGCGGCTCCAGCCACTCGAGCGCCGCCACGCGTGGCCTCTCGAGCCCGGCGACACCCGCCTCGACCTGTCTGAGGCGCGAATCGAGCGCTTCGCGCAGCGTCTCGCCCCGCTGCGGTTCGCCCGCTGCATCCGCCAGCGTCACCAGGTAGCCGAGCACCTCGTCGAGCGTCTCCGGATCGAGCGAGAGCACCTGCGGCTTCGATGGAATCCGCGCGGCGACGGCCCGGACGTCGTCGGAGGAGACCGCGCACACGGCGCACAGCGCCTGGGTGACGATCAGGTCGGGCCGGAGCTCCGCCAAGACCTCCTCGTCGAGTCCGTAAAGGGCCTCTCCACGGCCGGTCACCTCGCGCACCCGAGAGTCAATCTCGGCCGCCGGCAGCCCCGGCGGGATCACGCTGCTTGTCAGCCGCGGCAACTCGGTCGCCGCGGGCGGATGGTCGCACTCGTGAGTGACCGCGACGACACGATCGCCCAGCCCGAGCGCGAACAGAGCCTCTGTGGCCGATGGAACCAAGCTCGCGATCCGCATCGGTTCAAGGGTGCCACTTCCGGGGTCGAACCACCTGCGGCGGCTTCGCCGCCTTACCTGCCTCTGCCGGCGCCCTGCGCGCACCGGCTTAGAATTCCCCCGATGGCCGAACTGCTCCCCGACGAGGAGATCGAGTCGCGCCTCGGCGAGCTCGAAGGGTGGGAGCGCGAGGGGAACGCGATCACCAAGACGTTCGAGCGCGGCGACTTCGTCGGCTCGGTCGAGTTCGTCAAGTCACTCGTCGAACCGGCTGAGGGGATGAACCACCACCCGGACCTGGAGCTCTCCTGGGACAAGGTGAAGGTCTCCATCACCAACCACGCCGCTGGGGGCCTGACGCCCGCCGACTTCGAGCTCGCGGGCAGAATCGACGCGCTCGCCTAGCGTCACGAACACGCCGCTGTAGGCTGCCCCGCCTCATGCGCCTGCTGTACGTGGTCGGCACCCGGCCGAACTTCGTCAAGACCGCGCCCGTGATCTCGGCGCTGCGGTCGCGGTTTCCGGACTCGCGCCACGCGCTCGTTCACACCGGCCAGCACTACGACCGCGCGATGTCGGAGATCTTCTTCGAGGAGCTGGGCACCCCGCCGCCGGACCACATGCTCGGCGTGGGGTCGGGGACGCACGCCGAGCAGACCGCGAGGGTCCTGGAGCGGCTGGAGCCTGTGCTTCGCACCGAGCGGCCCGACCTCGTCTTCGTGCCGGGCGACGTGAACTCCACCCTCGCAGCGGCGATCTGTGCCGCGAAGCTCGATCTCCCCGTCGCCCACATCGAATCCGGGCTCCGCAGCTTCGACCGCACGATGCCCGAGGAGATCAACCGCGTGGTCGCCGACCACCTCTCGACGTTCTGCTTTCTCCACTCCGACGAGGCGGTGGAGAACCTGCGAGCCGAGGGCGTGCGCGACGAGCGGATGAGCTTCGTGGGCAACACGATGATCGACACGCTGGTCGCGCTCTCCGACCGGTTCCTAGCCCGGGGGGCCGCTCGAGCGATCGGGGCGGAGCCCGGCGCCTACCTGCTGGTCACCCTCCATCGCCCGGCTCTCGTCGACGGCCCGTTGCTAGGCGCGGCGATGGGAGCGCTCCGGGATGTCGCTCGAGAGCTTCCCGTCTTCTTTCCCGTCCACCCGCGCACGCGCAAGATGCTCGGCGACCGAAGCTATGAAGGGGTGACGCTCGCGGACCCCGTCGGCTATCTCGACTTCCTCTCGCTGGAGGCCGACGCCACTGCGGTCCTGACCGACTCGGGCGGGATCCAGGAGGAAACGACCTACCTGGGCGTGCCCTGCTTCACGCTGCGCGACAACACCGAGCGGCCCGTGACCATCCGCGCCGGCACCAACACGCTGCTCGGGCTGGACCCGGCGCGCATCACCGAGATTCCCGGGCTGCTCGGCGGAGCGGCGACGGCCGATCCGCAACCTCCGCCGAAATGGGATGGGAAGGCGGCGGAGCGGGTCGCCGATGTCCTTTCAGACTGGTAGCTTCGAAAAGACTGTGCCGTTGCCCTCGCTCGTCCCGCGGGATCGCGTCTTCTTCGACCTCTTCAGCGAGGCCGGGCAGAACACGCTGCGCGCGGCTCAGCTGCTGAAGGACATGCTCGAGCGCTGGCCCGACGATCACGGCCTGGGCAGGGAGATCCTGCTCGCCGAGCAGGAGGGCGACAGGATCACGCACGACATCGTCCAGCGACTCAACACCACCTTCGTCACCCCCCTCGACCGCGAGGACATCTACGGTCTCGCCACCCAGCTCGACGACGTCGTCGACTACATCGAGGAAACCGCCGACTTTCTCGGGCTGTACAAGATCGAGGCGCCGATGGAGCAGGCGCTGGCGATGGCCGAGGTGCTGGTCGGCGCCTGCGAGCAGCTCGCCGCCGCACTCGCCGAGCTGCGGGGCTTCAAGGACCTGGACCGCTACTGGATCGAGATCCATCGACTCGAGAACGACGGCGACCGGCTGGTCCGGGATGCGGTCGCGTCGCTGTTCGCGAACGGGATCGACCCGATGGTCGTGATCCGGTGGAAGGACATCTTCGCCGTGCTCGAGCGGGCAATCGACTCCTGCGAAACCGCCGCGCACACGCTGGAGGGCATCGTCATCAAGAATGCGTGAGGCGGCCCCGGGGGCCGCTCGCTGAAGGGGGTAAAGGGGTACCCGTGAGCGAAGCGGATCTGATCCTCTACATCGTCGTCGGAACGGCGCTGGTATTCGACTTCACCAACGGCTTTCACGACACCGCCAACGTGGTGGCGACCTCGATCTCCACGCGCGCGATGTCCCCCCGCTTGGCCGTCGGCTTCGCGGCGGTGCTCAACTTCGCGGGCGCGTTCATCTCGCTCGAGGTGGCGGCGACGGTCGCTGAGGACGTGGTGGACCCTGAGGCGATCACCACCACGATCGTGTTCGCGGGTCTCGTCGGCGCGATCGCGTGGAACCTGATCACCTGGTACCACGGCCTCCCGTCCAGCTCGTCGCACGCGCTGATCGGGGGCGTCGTGGGTTCGGCGTTCGTCGCGGCCGGCGCTGACGCCGTGTTCGGCGAGGGAGTGCTGGGCAAGGTGCTGATCCCCGCTCTGGTGGCTCCGGTCCTCGCGTTCGTCGCCGGTGCCATCGCGATCACCGTCTGCTACTGGGTCGTCGGGAACCTGCGACCGGGGCCGGTGGGGCGTGGGTTTCGCCTCGGACAGGTGGCCTCGGGAGGGCTGCTGGCGCTGGCGCACGGCACCAACGACGCCCAGAAGACGATGGGTGTGATCGTTCTCGCGCTGGTTGCGAGCGGGGAGCTGGACGCCGGCGCCGACGTGCCGCTCTGGGTCGTCATCTCGGCCGCGAGCGCGATCGCCCTCGGCACGTACACTGGCGGTTGGCGGATCATCAGGACGATGGGCACCAGGATCCTGAAGATCGACGCCGCGCAAGGCTTCTCGGCGCAGGGCGCCGGCGCGTCCGTGATTCTCGCCTCCTCCCACTTCGGCTTCCCCCTGTCGACGACGCACGTGATCTCTGGCGGGGTGATGGGGGCAGGCGCCGGCAAGCGCCTCTCGGCCGTTCGGTGGGGCGTCGCCGGAAACATCGCTGCGGCCTGGTTGCTCACACTGCCGGGCGCGGCAGCGCTCGGCGGCGTGACGTACGGCGTGACGCGGATCTTCGGCGACGGCGCGGTCGGCCCCGTCGTTGTCGCAGTCGCCGGACTGGCGCTCGCGGGGCTCGCCTTCGCCCGGCGGGTTCGCGAGCCGGCCCCGGCGCCAACGGGTTAGGACCGGGCCGTGCTGGGGACGATCGTGGACACCGACGCGCTCTGGCAGACGGTCGTCTACGCGCTCGTCGGCGCCGTCGGTATCACCTTGGTCTTCGCGATCGCAGTGCGCGGCGCGGCGATGTTCGACGACTACAGCCGGCGAGGGCAGACGCTGCCGGCGGTTCTGTCAGGGACCCTGGCGATCGTCGGGTTCGTGGCTGCCGCCGCCGCGATCGCGGTCGGGGTTATCGTCATGTTCTCGAAGTGAGGACCTGATGCGAGCCGCCCGCAACATCGTGATCATCGCGCTGCTGGCGCTGGCGGTGGCCGTCGTGCCCGGGGGAGGCAACGCCGCCGAGGCCGTGCTGACCGCGCTGACCCTCTGCTTCCTCGCCGTGCTCGCCGTAGCTGGCTACCAGATCTACCGCCAGAACAAGCTCTCCTACTTCTCGCTCACCGATCGACAGCGTGCGGTCCTGGTCGGGGCGGTCGGAGCGATCGTGCTGATGATCGCCGGCGCCGACGAGCTCTTGGACACCGGGTTCGGCGTGCTGGTCTGGATCGCCGTGCTGGGTCTTGCAGTGTTCTCGATCTTCAGCGTCTGGGCGGAGTCGCAGCGCTACTAGTGCCTATCCCGCCAGGGATCGCACGCC
>JBKPDQ010000020.1:0-8697 GCA_046728015.1 Actinomycetota bacterium | reverse complement strand
CGCGAGACCTGCTCGCGCAACTCGCCCCAGGTCAGGCTGTCGAGGTCGCGCCGCTCGGAGCCGTGCAGGATGGCGAGCTGCTGACCCGGCTTTCCACGCAGCAGGTGCTCGGCGTAGTTGAGCTGGGCGCCCTCGAACCAGCGTGCGCCGGGCATCGTGCGCTCCGCGAGGACCCGGCTGTGCGGCGTCGACGCGCTGACCTCGAAGAAGTCCCAGATCGAGGCCCAGAAGTCCTCGAGCTCGGAGACCGACCAGCGCCAGAGCTCGCCGTAGTCCCCGTTGAAGCCGTGGCCTCGCTCGGCTTCGAGCCAGCGCATGTAGCGGGTCATGTTCGAGCGCTCGACGCTCTCGTTCGAGGGCGTCCACAGGAGCTCGCCGCGCCTCCTCTCTGCGGTCGATTCCACGCGCCGTTTCTATCACCGCTCGCCGGCGCGGCGGCTCACGTCGCGATCGAGCTGACGGACCAGCTCGATGACGAAGCGCTCGCTCTGGGCCAGCGCGTCGGGCTCGATCCCGTCGGGCGTGTCGGCCGCCGTGTGGTGCTCCAGACCGGGCAAGCCGTTCTTGGCCAGTCGCCGAAGCGTCAGCGCCTGGTAGCCGGCCAGCGTTGCCGGGAGCGCGTCAGTTGCGGTGGGCAGCGCGACCGGGGTGGCGTCGAGGTCCCTGCCTTCTTCGGCGCTTGCGGTGGCGATCGCCTCGCACAGTTGCGCCAGCCGGACGCTGTGCCGGTATGTGACCGCCAGTCCCTCGGCCGTGAGGTAGTGGAGCGCGGCGCCCCGCCCGAGCATCTCGAGAACGAGGAAGTGGGTCGAGTCGCGATCGGAGCGCTTGCGGTAGCGGCGAACGAACGAGCGCATGCCCTCCATCAGGCACTCGTTGCCTCCGGTCAGCAGCACGCATACCTCCAACTGTCGGGGCGGATCGGCGTCCAGCGCTTTGGCGGCCGACAAGGCCACGGCCACGCCGGAGGCGTTGTCGTTGGCACCGGGGACGACGTCGGAGAGCTCGATGTCGACGAGGAGGAAGGTGGCCACGAGCAAGACGAGGGTGGGGAGGAGCTGTATGAGGTTCAGCCACGACTCGTCGAGGCCCGCGGCGCGCGCGCCGAGGATGGGGAGGAGGAGGGCGAGCGACCAGAAGAGCAATCGGGGAGGGGCGAGGATGCCGCGGGCGCCGGGAGGGATCCGCGCCTCGCGTCGCCTCGTCCGTTCGTTGTAGACGTAGCCGGTGCGGGCGGCGTCGTAGTGTGCGACGAGGATCAGCCGTGCGGCGGCGTCGCCCCGGCCGGCGGGGGAGAAGACGTTCTGAGAGGCGCGACGGAAGAAGAGGCGACGGAGGAGGTAGAAGCGGGCGTTGAAGTCGAAATACAGCGAGACGGCCGTCGCGAGCACGATCGCAAACCCGGCGGTCGGCTCGGCGATCGCGACGAGGCTGCCGCCGAATCCAAGCGCGGCGTGGGCGGCGACCACGAGGCCGACCTGCGGATGGACAGAGGTGGGCTCGACCTCGGCCCGGCGGCCCTGCGCGCGAAGGCGCTCGGCGAGCCAGTTGGCGGCGCGACGCTCGGCATCGGTGCCCGTGAGACGTCCCTCGAACGAGCACAGCCCGCGGATGATCTCCATGCGCCCGTCCGCGTCCACGAGCGGGGGATTATCGCGGCGGTGGCGACTTGTTCTCGCATACCGAGAGGAAGTCGCCAAACGGTCGGAGTGCGGCGGGTGGGACTCGAACCCACATGCCCTTGCGGGCAGCGCCTTTTGAGGGCGCCCTGTCAACCAATTGCAGCACCGCCGCTTGCGCCCTCAATTGTGACGCCCCGGAACGCTAATTTGGAATGACCGCAGGCACCTGCTCTTCCGCCCCTAAAGGAGCTCATCACATCTCCGATGTGCGGTCGCTACACGCTCAGCAATCCCGACCCGGCGAAGCTGCGCGCTCGCTTCGAGGTCTCGGAGTCGATCGAGGTCGACGACGAGCCGCGCTACAACATCGCGCCGACCGATCCGGTGCTTGCGGTCCGCCGGCTGGAGGACGGCAGGCGCGATCTGGGTCGCTTGCGGTGGGGCCTAGTGCCCGGCCGCTGGGCGGAGAAGCGCTCCGGACCGCCGCTGATCAACGCCCGGGCCGAGACGCTCGATCGGCAGCCAGCTTTCGCCGAATCGTTTCGTGAGCGCCGTTGCCTGATCCCGGCGGACGGTTTCTATGAGTGGCGCAGCGACGAGAAGGGCAAGCGTCCAGTCTGGATCAGCCGCCCCGACGGCGAGCTGTTCGCGTTTGCGGGCGTGTGGGCAGAGCTCCCGCAACGCGACTCGGACGAGGTGCTGTACAGCTGCGCGATCGTCACCTGCCAGCCCAACGGCCTCGTGCGTCCCGTCCACGACCGCATGCCCGTGGTCCTCGACCCCGAGGTCGAAGCAGCATGGGTGCAGCCGGACACGGACGTCGAAACCCTGCTCGGCCTGCTGGTGCCCGCGCCCGACGATTTGCTGGTGATGCGGGAGGTGTCGGACGCCGTCAACGACGTCCGCCAAGACGGGCCGCATCTGGTCGCGCCGCGGGACGAGCAAGGCGAGCTGTTCTAGCGGCCCGAGCGCGGCCGCAGTGGCTCAGACATCCGTCTAGACCGCGGCGCCGGTCTGGGGTGGAGCGGCCCACGGTCCGATCGCCGGACCGATGGCGTTCCGAGCGCAGGAGGTATTGGTCACCACCGGCCTCGCGGTCGCGGTTGCGCTGTGCGGTGCGCTCCTCAGCGCATCCCCGGCCGACGCACGCGGTGCGGCCTGCGACAAGTACGGCAACACCGAGCCGGCGCAGCTGAAGAAGCGCCAGGCGCGCAAGGCGATCATGTGCCTACTCAACCAAGAGCGCGCCGATCACGGCCTGCCGGCCTTCGACCGCAACAAGAAGCTTCAGCGGGCGGCGCAGAAGCACTCCGCCCGGATGAGCGGCGGGGACTGCTTCGACCATGAGTGCCCCGGCGAGGCGGACCTGGTCGCGCGTCTTGGGAACGTCAAGTACCTGATCGGCGGCTTGCTCAGCTGGATCTGCGCGGAGAACATCGCCTGGGGGGAGCGCAGCGCCGGCAAGCCGAAGGCGATCATGGACGCGTGGATGAAGAGCGAGGGGCACCGGGCGAACATCCTCAACCGCGGCCTAGAGCAGGTGGGAATCGGCTTCGCAAAGGGGTCGCCAAGCGATGCCGACGCGCCCGCCGGGATGTACACGACGGACTTCGGCAGCCGTTCCGGCTGACCATCGCGCTGCGAGCGGTCGCTAACCCGCCTGCGGCTGGGGCTGGGGACCGCGCGGCGGCTGGTCCTCGCCCGCGAGGGGGCGGCCACCGATCGGCCGCTCCTCCTCGACATGCCAGTTCTGACTGAACCCGACCATCGCGACGGCGATGAGCACCGCCTGCACCGGCACGAGCAGGAGCGTCAGCAGGCCGAGCAGGTCCTCGGGCAGGGCAGGCGAGTCGAGCCCGTCCTTGGAGCGGGCAAACCAGTCGGGCGCGGCGATGGCGGCGAAGATCGCGAGGATCACCGCCAGAGCCGCCGTCACAGGAAGCACGCCGCGTTGCCAACGCGCCGCGACCAGATAGGCGAACACGATGTACAGGCCCGCCCAGGCGAGGGTCATCACCGCCACGCTCGGACCCTGGAGGCGCTCCCAGCCGCCGAGCGTGATCACGATCATCAGCGCGGCGCTGATCAGGAGCACGAAGGCGACGAGCGCCTTCGTCATCTTCGATTCCGCCTTCTCCCGATTCGGCCGCCAGAGCTCGTAACCCGGACGGGCGGTCACAACCTCCATTGGGGGCAAGTCTAAGTGCTGACGCGGTACGAGCGACAGTTCTCATGCGGGCGGTGGGATTCGAACCCACATGCTCTCTCGAGCACCGGCACCTAAAGCCGGCGAGTATTCCGGTTCCTCCACGCCCGCTCAGAGCGGATTGTAAGAGCGGTTCCGTCGTCTCCATACGCGAACTACGTTCGTGTACGACAGGGGCGACAAGTTGCTCGCGCGCTTGCGCTCGTGCGGAGGATTTCAGTGACCGCGAGGTAGCGCGGCGCACGCGCGTGAGATCCGTCTCACTGGGTGGCAGGAGAGGATTGTTGAAGGCAATCATCGGCATCTGGTTCGTGGGCTGATCCATAGCGACGGCTGTCGAATCGTCGCCAACGATCGCGGCGTGATGAGCGTGCGCTACCACTTCTCGAACCGCTCGGAGGACATCAAGCGGATCTACTGCGAGAGCCTCGATGCCCTTGGGATCCGGTGGACCCGGCCGTCTGACGCGCACATCGCGGTCTATCGCAAGGCGTCGGTCGCGATCATGGATAGGCTCGTTGGGCAGAAGCGGTGACCGCTCTAAGCTGACATCGCCCGGGGGAGTGAGTTAGTGGCTACACGCCCGGTCTCCAAAACCGGGAACCCGGGTTCGAATCCCGGCTCCCCCGCTTCTTTCGACCGCAACTCGGCTGTTGATCGAGGGTTTCGTGCACAAGCGCGCGCCCTCTCGGGGCGCGTTATGTTCAGCTCATGGCCAGGGATACGCAGTCACGACATCCGGTCGGAACTCTCGCGGCGGTCGCCGCTCTGGCGGCCGCAACCATCGCTGCGACGTTCGCGCTGCTGGCGGGGCCCAACGTCGAAGCGGCAGCGGCAGCAACCTGCGCGAACGCCGAGGCGCCCGCACAGGAGCTCGAGCGCAAGGCGCTTCGCAAGGCGCTCATCTGCCTGATCAACAAGCAGAGGCAGGCACGCGATTTCGTCAGGCTGCACAAGAACCGCCAGCTCAAGCACGTGGCCCAGCGTCACACCAACGCGATGGTTGAGACGGACTGCCTCCTGCACGAGTGCCCGGGCGAGGCCGGCATCGAGCACCGGATCCGTCGCACCGGGTATCTCGACGGCGCTCGTCGCTGGGCGTACGCAGAGAACACGGGCTGCGCGATAACGGCCAAGGCCATGGTCGGCCGATGGATGGATTCCGATTACCATCGCGGCAACGTGCTGCGCCGCAAGTTCCGCGACATCGGCGTCGGCGTCTCGGATCAGCCGGTCGCGAGTGAGTGCAAAGCCGACCACGCCACCTTCACGGCCGTGTTCGGCTGGCGGAAGGGCTAGGCCCGCCCAGATCGAAAGGGGGGGCGATGGCCTTCGGGCGGCCGACAGGGCCGGGCGTATCCATGCTGGCAGCGGCCACCGCGCTGCTCGCGTTTGCCGTTGCCGCGCCGCACGCGGGTGCGGCCGGCAAGTCGTGTCGCCTCTACGCCGACGCAAAGCCCCGCAAGCTCTCCAAGCAGCACGCCCGTAGCGCCGTGGTCTGCCTGATCAACCGGCGCCGGTCGAAGCACGGCCTATCGCCGCTGAAGCGCCACAAGAAGCTCCGGCGGGCGGCGCAGCGCCACACTGAGCGCATGGAGGGCGGCAACTGCCTCGCGCATCAATGCCCGGGCGAAGCGAGCCTGGAAGGCCGGCTCGCCGACGTCGGCTACCTGGTCGGCGGTCTGGAGGGCTGGATCTTAGCCGAGAACGTCGCCTGGGGGTTCAAGAGACGGGGGTCACCGCGCGCAATCGTCAAGGCGTGGATGCAGAGCGCACCCCACCGCAGCACGATCCTGAGCGGCACCTTCCGCGACATCGGCGCCGGGTTCGCCGACGGCACTCCCAGCGACGCGCATGGGAACGGGGGCGTGTACACCGTCGACTTCGGCGTCCGGCGCAGGTAGGCGGCCCCGTTCCGGGGCGGCGAGGCGAACCTATAATCGGACCCGCTCGCGGGCGAGGTGTAACTGGTTGCACATCAGCCTTCCAAGCTGAAGGAAGCGGGTTCGAGCCCCGTCGCCCGCTTCACTCCGAGCTCCCTTCGCGCGGCGTAGACTCAGCCTCACCGGGGCGTGGCGCAGTCTGGTAGCGCATTCGGCTGGGGGCCGAAAGGTCGTCGGTTCAAATCCGACCGCCCCGATTCATCAAGGGCCGTCGGCAATCGCTGACAGGTCGCGACAACGGCCCGCGAACGCGGCTTGTTGCAGCACACTTCCTCGATCGGGCTCGCTCGCGCCCGCGTCGCTCACAGGGCGCAGCTGCGACCCAGTTCGATGAAACCGGTAGCCGACCGGTAGCCGACCCCGACGTAGCAGAGACCCAAGTGGTAGCTGAACAGGGGGTGGTGCGCCATGAGGTGGCGGCGTTCCAGGCCTCCGACTGCGGACGAGCGCCTGATGAAGCAACAGGTGTTCAGGGAGCTGGTCAGAGAAGGCTTGCTCGAGGTAGTTGGTCATCGCGCGGACGGCCAGGTCGTGTATCGCCGGCCTGCCGATCGCTCCCTTGACGAGTGGCAGGGAGCATGGGCGGCGTATCGGAGGTCCAGCAATGCGTAGCTGCGTCCTCTGTGGGGCCTCACTGGAACAGCGACGAGCCGATGCCCGGCACTGCGGAGGCGCTTGCCGCGCTGAAGCCAGTCGCCTCCGGCGCATTCTGGATGGGGTAGGCGCCCCTCCCTACTACTCAATTCAACACAGACTTGGCGCCCGACGGGCGCACAGGGCCGAGCCATCCGGTTCGGCAGCAAACAAGCCCCGAGGGGGCGCAACTAAGAAAAGGACTCAAATGAGTCACTACAACGAACTGCGAGCCGAAGTGCTCGACTCGGATCCACAACACGGCCAGTCGGAGATTCGCTGGCTCGAACCCGGTGACGAGGTAGCTGCGGTCAGCGACACCGGCTACGGCAGCATCGGAGTGGAGGGCAAGACTTGCTTAGAGGTCCTCTGGACCGACGCCCAGGATAAGCCGCACGTAGCCATCGGCGAGCTGCAAGGCACACGGGTGCCCGCCGAGGGTGGCCCTTCGTACATCGTCCTCGACAGCAATGGGGTCGAGGTAGAGCTACATAATGTCAAAGCCAGGCGGGATTGAACCCTTGTAGCGCTCGTAGGCGATGCGGTGTGCATAGATCACCTCTGCCGGAACCGTTGGTGCGTCAATCCTGATCACCTAGAGGCGGTCCCGCGCACGATCAACCTCCGTCGGGGATTGAACGGCGTCCTCAAGAAGACTTGCGCGCAGGGTCACCCCTGGACAGAGGAGCACATCTACCACCGGCCGGGGAGCGGCAAGAAGATGTGCGGGACGTGCTCTCTCGAGAGAGCAAGGGTGCGATCCAGGACTTAACCGCTTTGCATGGAAAGCGGCACTCCATCGCGAGATACTGCCGGGCGATCTCTACGAGGTCGCCTTCCCGGACCCGCGTTCGCGCCCCCGCGATGAAAGGGGGCGCCAGTCTCGTCAACCGAAGAGAGGTACAGCATGGGATCAATCTCCGAGCGGGAGAACAGGCAGATCGAGGCAGCGAATGCCTCCGGCAATACCCCAGTCGTCTTCATCCACGGCCTCTGGCTGTTGCCGAGCAGCTGGGACAACTGGGCAGACTTCTTCGGGAAGGCCGGCTACGCGCCGCTGACCCCGGACTGGCCGGACGATCCCGAAACCGTCGAGGAGGCGCGCGCGAACCCGGACGTCCTCGCCAAGAAGACGCTTGGGCAGGTCGCTGACCACACCACCGAGGTGATCAATGCGCTGGAGAACAAGCCGGCGGTGATGGGGCACTCGACCGGCGGCCTGCTGGCGCAGATACTCGCGGGCCGGAGCCTCTCGGCCGCGACGGTGGCGATCGATCCTGGGCCGTTCAGGGGTGTCCTGCCCCTGCCAGTCTCCACACTGCGCGCCTCGCTCCCCGTCCTGAAGAACCCTCTCAACCGGGGGCGCGCGATCACGCTGACCTTCGACCAGTTCAAGTACGGCTGGGCGAACGCGCTCGACGAGAAGGAGGCGAGGGAGCTCTACGAGATCTACCACGTGGCGGCACCGGGGGTGGCGCTGATGCAGATGGCGAACGCGAACATCAATCCCTGGACCGAGGCGAAGGTCGACACGAAGAATCCCGATCGCGGCCCGCTGCTGATCATCGAAGGCGAGAAGGACCACACCGTTGCCCCGGCGATTGCGAAGGCCGCTTACAAGCGCGAGAGGCGCAACCCGGGCGTGACCGAGATCGCGACGGTCCCGAACCGGGGCCACGCGCTCACCATCGACCACGGCTGGCAGGAGGTCGCGCAGACCGCGCTCGACTTCGTCAAGCGGTTCGTCTAATTCCCGACAACCACTGCTTTGGACGTGAGCAGTAGTTCTTTAGGCTCGCGCGCTCGAATCACTCTGCGACCGCGCCTGGCAAAAACGTTGAGTACATTGCGTTCCGTTGATGGCGGCGGCGGCAACACTGGTCATGTGGTTTTCTCTGCGCTCGCCCGAGCTGGCCGAGGACTTTGAGCGTCTGATGGCCAGCGATCGGGACATCGTCCGCAGCTCGCTGGACACGATGTCGGATTGGCGATTGACGCGGCCGCTGGATGTGCCCGGACAGGCGGGTGGGGGTGAAGCAGCCGATTACGTGCTGATGGCGGAGATCGTCAACGTCGAGCACTGGGAGCAACAGGCCGAGGAACGGACTCAGGAGCTGGCTGATGACTTGGCGCATCTGGTCTCCAGTCGGAAGTACCTCGTGCTCGAACGCGTCCTTTGAAACAAGTTTCAGTTCTGACGCCGCTTCTGCTTTGCGCGAGGAGCAGAAGCCCCAAGGACGCCACGGCTGGCGTTCCAGCTTGGTCAATGGACGAGGTGACCACGGGCTCTGGC
>JBKPDQ010000019.1:0-11480 GCA_046728015.1 Actinomycetota bacterium | reverse complement strand
GAGCTTCACCCGGCCGATCGGCTCGCGCTCGGGCACGATGTAGCTCTCATGGGGCCACTCTGACTCAGGTAGGGCGGCATCAATGAAGTGCTCGGGGTGGGCCTGGACGACGGCGTCGTCTGCCCGGTGCGTGGTGCCCTTGGCGACCGCGAACTCGTTGCCGGCGAACGACCGCCAGCAGATGACGACCTCGGCGGGCTTGGACTTGGTTGGCATGGCTTTCCTCTCTAGTCGGGGATACTGAACTTGGTCCGGCGCGGCCTTCTCTTCGCCGGCTGAGTCGACGGCTTGTCGAGCGCCCTCCGCACGCGCGTCTATTCGCAGCGCGGATCTGCTCGTTGGCGTCGACTAGCTCGAAATGCTTCCTCAAGCCTGGGTTCGCTTGGAAGACGGCGTGATCGGGCACAAGCTGGGTCTGCCCGGCCACGATCAGGTCACTGTGATTTGACATGCGGCGTCATCGAGTCACACGCGTCGGGTGATAGTCCGCTTCGCAGGCCCGCTGTAATGCAAGCTCCGCTTCGGCCCGGTCTACTTTGGGTGGGTTTCCAACCTCGTCAAGGCTTGGTGGAAGACCTGCTCAGCGGCCTTCAGCGCCCAACTGACGTAGCCGGCTTCGGTTGTCCGTCTGCACCCATTCCTCTGCGAGTCGTCCTTGATCGTCGTATCGGAAGATGTTGATGAGCTCGAACACGACCCGGCTGCCATTCGGGGGAAGGGGGCCGATCGGTGAGTGCGTGAACTCACGCACGAAGGTTCCTGTGATCGTCGTCTGGCACGCGACGTAGTCGCCCTCGACGACCATGATCCTGCGGCCGATGGTCAGGTCATCGAACGCTGCTCGCATTGATGCGAAGTAGCCCTTGAGGCCCTCGTAGTCCATCTCGGCGCCGTCCGGGCCGTGAAAGACGAAGTCGGGTGCGAAGTAGGCGTCGACTTCCGCTTCGTCTTCGCCGGTCAGTTCTAGCTCGCCCACGCGGATTAGACCCCTAACGAGTTCTTCTCGACTCGAATGCCGTGACACCACCTGCATTCCTTTCTCGCGATCGGCATGGGCTGTTTACTCTCCCACGACGCTGCCCGGTGTACCCGATAATGCCTTGACGTTCTGTTAGCTCGGGAGGCTCAAGCGCCTCCCTCGCCTTCTGATTCGCTCGGCTTCGCTCATCGCTCTCCCTCGCTCCCCCCTCCCATTGGGTTCGAGGACACGCTGCGCCACAGACTGCCCCCCCTGTGGAGGGAGCAGCTGCGAGAGTGGTTTCCCACCGGGACTGAGGTATCGACCACAGAGTCTCTCGACGAGAGGCTGATTGGCGGCTCCAGGTCGTGCTTTACACCGCAGCCGTTGCCGGCTTCGCCTCCCCTGCCTCCGCTTGCGCGGACACGGACGGGACAAAATCTGGAAGTGGTTCCCCGAACCTCCGCCGAGCAGCGCTCGGCTTCGATCTCCCGACCGTCTGTGGCGTGGATTGTCGCCTCCGGACCTTGTGATATCATGCACAAAGTCTGATGAGCGCCCTCGGTGAGTGGGGTAACTGATTCTCTCGCCGGGGGCGTTTGTCTTCCCGCGCGTCTACGAGCGCTGCCGTCCAGGGCAGGCGAGCCCCGCGCGGGGGTGCTGAAAGTCTTACTGTCTAAGCTGCGCCGCGTGGACACGCCGGGATGCACCACGCAGGCGTGCGGCGTACGCGACCGCCGCGCCGACTACGAGGCCGCCGGAGCGCGTGTCCTGGGGGTCTCCCCCGACTCGGTGGAGGCGATCTCCGCGTTCGCGGACAAGCACGGCCTCGACTTCACGCTCCTCGCGGACCCCGATCACGAGGTGGCCGAGGCATACGGGGCGCGGGGCGAGAAGAAGTCCTACGGCAAGACGTACATGGGCGTGAACCGGTCCACCGTGATCATCGGCCCCGACGCCAGGATCGCCCGCGTCTTCCCAAAGGTCTCACCGAAGACGCACAACGAGGTCGTGCTCGCGGCCCTCGAAGAGCTTCAGGCGATGGCGACGTAGACGAGGAAGGCGCCGAAGAGCGCCGTCCAGAGGCCGATCGGCAGCGGCTCGAAGCGCCCCCGCAGGCGCAGAGCCCAGTAGGCGACCCCGCCTCCCGCCAGGCCGAGCGCCGCCGATACCACCGCGTAGTCGTCGAGATCCCACTCTGTGAAGGCGAGGCCGAACGCGATCGGGATCGTCGACTGAAAGACCATGGCGCCGGTGATGTTTCCCAGCGCGAGGCTGTCCTTGCCCTGGCGCACCCAGAAGAAGCTGTTCGCCTTCTCGGGCAGCTCGGTGGCCAGCGGCGCCAGGATCAGCGACAGCACCAGCGGCTCGGTGCCGAGGTCCTCGGCCACGCTCACCAGCTCCTCGACGAAGAGGTGGGCGCCGCCGACCATCGCGGCCAGGCCGACGACGAACTGCAGCGCAATCGCGCCGCCTCCGGGCCGATCGCCCGGCGTCCAGTCGAGGAGCAGCGGACGCAGCGTTTCGGATGCCTGGACCGCGCCCCCGTGGCGCAGCGTCCGCTGCACGTAGATCCCGTACGCGAGCACGAAGGCGACGGCGAACGGGATCTGGATCGCGTCCGGGACCCCAAGCCCGAGGACGAGCCCGCCCGCGAAGAAGACTCCGAAGAAGACGAGGTCGCGGTCGATCACCTCCGCGTCGGCCTGGAGGCGGATGCCGTCTGGGCGCCGGCGGCGGTAGATCAGCGCGGAGATTCCAACGAGCGCCATCGCGATCGTCGCGAGCAGGAACGGCGCGCCGATGATCGCGCCGATCGCCACATCGTTCGAACCGGCGGCGCCGCCGATGATCGCGACGATCGGGATCAGCGTCTCGGGCATCGCCGTGCCGACGGCGGCGAGCACGCTTCCGGTTGCGCCTTCGCCGAGACCCAGGCGATAGCCGGCCCACTCGACCGCGCTCGTGAACAGGAGCGCACCGGCGAGGATCACCGCGAAGCTGAGCGCCAGCAGCAGGGCGTCGCCCATCAGGCGCGCCTCCGTGGACCGACGCGACGCACCGTCTTACGCGTAGAAGAAGGCGATTCCGACGATCGCGTAGAGAGCGAGCAGCTGCGTGCCCTCGAACCAATTCGATTCGCCGTCGTTGGTGACCACGTTCGCGATCAGGATCGCAAGCAGGACAGCGCCGAGCTCAAAGCCGTTGAACACAAGCGGGAGCGGGCCCGGGCCGATGAAGAACGAGGAGATCACCAGCACCGGGGCGACGAACAGCGCGATCTGAGCGGCCGAGCCAATCGCGATGTTGACGGCGAGATCCATCTTGTTCTTGAACGCGACGAGAACCGCCACCCAGTGCTCGGCCGCGTTGCCGACGATCGCGATCACGATGACGCCGATGAAGAACTCGCTGAGTCCGACGGCCTCCGACGCCTCGCCGATCGAGCCGACCAGGATCTCGGACATCAGCCCGACCGCGAGCCCCGCGATGAACAGCATCAGCACGGACCGCCGCACGCTCCACCCGAAGCCCTCCTCCTCCTGCTCGCCGTAGGGCGGATTGAAGATGTCGCGGTGGGTGTGGAGCGAGAAGACGAGGCCCGCGATGTAGCTGCCCATGAGGACGATCGCAACGGCCAGCGAGAGGTTCTCGACCGTCGACCCGTAGTCCACGAGCTCGGCGGTTGGATCGGGCAAGCCCTTGCCCTTGACCAGCTCGAAGATCGCCGGCATCATCAGCGCCGCGGCCGCTAGCAGCAGCATCGCCGACTGCGCGTTCGCGGCGGTGGCATTGAAGTGCTGCAGGCGGAACCGCAACCCGCCGACGACCATCGAGGCTCCGAGGACCAGCAGCACGTTCCCGATGATCGAGCCGACGATCGACGCCTTGACGACCTCGTGCAGACCCTCCGAGAGGGCGAACAGGGCGATGATCAGCTCGGGCGCGTTTCCGAACGTGACGTTGAGCAAGCCTCCGATGCCAGGTCCGGATCGCGCGGCCAGCTCCTCGGTGGCCTGGCCCATCAGCGCAGCGGTCGGCACGATCCCGAGCGCGGCGACGAAGAAGATCGCTCCGGGTTCGGCGTGAGCCAGCTCCAGAGCGACGGCGCCCGGGATGAACGGGGTGAGCAAGTAAGGCCAGCCCTCGGCGCTGACCAGAAAGCCGGCGATCCCCCCCCGCGTTGGCCGGCCGGCTTCCATCCACCCGAAGCTAACTAGACTGGCCCGAATGAGGACGCGACGCTTCGGCGACACCGACCTCGAGGCATCGGAGATCGGCTTCGGCACCTGGGCGCTGGGCTCGACCTGGTGGGGCGACGTCTCAGAGGACGACGGCGAGCGGCTGCTGCAGCTCGCACTCGAGCTCGGAATCACGTTCTTTGAGACCGGCGACGCCTACGGCCAGGGTCGCAACGAGGAGCTCGTGGGACGCGTGCTGGCCCCGCACCGAGACCGCGTGCAGATCTCGACCAAGTTCGGCTACGAGCTCGATTCCGACCGTCAGGTGCACAAGGAGGGAGAGCGCCCACAGCGGTGGGACGGCGCCTTCGTGCGCACCGCGCTCAAGGGAAGCCTGCGGCGCCTCGGCACCGATTTCGTGGACCTGTACCAGCTGCACAACCCGCGAATGGACGCGATCGACCACGACGAGTGCTTCGCGACCCTCGAGGAGCTTCGTGCCGAGGGCAAGATCCGCCACTACGGCGTCGCGCTCGGGCCCGCCATCGGGTGGCGTGAGGAAGGGCTCAAGGCGATCCGGCGCCGTGATATCGCCTCCGTGCAGACGGTCTACAACCTGCTCGAGCAGGATCCCGGACGCGACCTGATCGCCGCCGCCGCCGAGCACGGCGTCGGGCTGATCGCGCGGGTGCCGACCTCATCGGGCCTGCTCGACGACAACCTCACGCCCGAGACCACCTTCGGACCCGGGGACCATCGCCGCCACCGCCCGGGCGAGTGGCTCGTCGAGGGCCTGCAGAAGATCGACCGCATCCGCTTCCTCTGCGAGCCCGGGACCGGTCGGACGATGGCCCAGGCCGCGCTGCGCTTCATCCTCGCGCAGCCGCAGATGGCGGTCGTCGTGCCGACGATCACCAACGAGGCGGAGCTGCGCCAGTACGCCGGCGCCGCCGACGTCCCGGACCTGACAGGAGAAGAGCTCGACCGGGTGGCGGAGCTCTACGACCGCAACTTCGACGTCGCACCGGTCACAACTCCGCCGACATCCTCCGCTCCGCGTCCGGTGTCGGCGGGTTAGGGCCTGTTACTCACCCGGCAGGACGTAGCCCTTTCGCTGACCCCATGCGCGGCGATCGTTCCGCTGATCTCGTTAGCGGTTAACGAGCGCTACTGGAGCTCCGACGCGCAGGCGGCCTGATCCTCGGCCGTTTGCGCCTGCGAGATGCACTCGAGGTAGGCCTGAGCCGCATCGCTGCCGGCGCCGCCACGCCCGCCACCGCCGATGTTGGGCACGCCACCGCCGCCGAGTTCCGGCACTTGGAGGCCGAGGCCCCCCAGGTTGAGCTGGGCGCCGAGCTCTTCGATCGGCTGTGCGTCGCTCGGAGCCTCGATAGTCTGCTCCTCGTTGACGCCGCTGAGGGTGAGCGTGAACCCAACGTTGACCGAGTTCACCGGTACCTCTGTGCCGGCCGAGAGCGCCGACGGGTCGATCGCGAGGTTGAACTCGAGCTTTCGGAGGGTGTTGTCCTCGACGCTCGAGTAGACGTCGAACGACGCATCCTCGACGGCCGTCGAGAGCTGCCCGAGGTTGTTGAAGTCGAAGGGCGCCTGCTGAGCCTGCGGGAAGCCCGCGGCGATGCCGCCGACGTCCGTCAGCACCTGTTCGACGTTCAGGTCGCCCGAGACGTGGGTCGTCTCGGTGCCCTCGACGTCCTCGGTGCCCTCGGTGGTCTGGTTCGTCAGCCAGGCCGAGACGTCGAAGTCACAGCTAGAGGGGTCGCCTCCCTGCTGCCGGACGGACTCCTCGCAGCCCCGCCGGAACGCCTCGCTGAAGCCGAGGTTCTCTTCCGCCGGGGCGCCCGCCTCGAGGTCCTTCTTCGCCGCCTGGAAATTCTCGCTGCCGACCTCATAGGCCGTGCCGTCGTACTCGACGTAGGCGTTGTCCTCGGTGACGACGGCGCCGCCTTCGAAGTCGAGGCTCTGGCCCCCGCCCTCACCGGTTGCGGTCAGGGTCCAATCGAGCTGCGGAAGCGTGTTGGGGTTGTCGGGGTCGCCCTGGAACGGGCCGGTCAGGCTGGCCTCGAAGCTACCGCCCTCGTCGCCCTCTGCCGACACCGACAGGTCGAGGTCGACGTTGGCGCTGGAGATCGAGTTCTCGTTGTCGAAGGTAGCGTCGAGAACCTGCTGCGGGTCCGCGTCGCTGGCGCCTGAGCTGTCGTCGTCGTCCCCGCAACCCGCAATCGCGGCCGGAACCGGCAGCGCGATGGCACAGATCGCGAGCAGAGTGCGGATCCGAGTCAAGTCCCTGCTCCCATCTCGAGCGTTGGCAGAACGCGCGCAGGGTAGCGGAACCGTCCAGCGCCGCGGTCGCAGTGACCGCCATCTCCCGCCCCGGTGCCCGGTCGGGCGTATCGTTATCCGATCATGGTCTGCTCCGCCTGTGGAACGGAGAACCCGGATCGTGCACGTTTCTGCATGTCGTGCGGCGAGCCCCTGGCGCCGACCTGCCCCAACTGCGGAGCGACGAACCCGCAGGGCGCGAAGTTCTGCATCGACTGCGGGTCCGACCTCGCGACGGAGCCCGCTCCGGCCGCCCCGGTCGCGGAAACCGAGGCGCTGCCGGAGGAGCGTCGCAAGGCGACGGTGCTGTTCGCCGACCTCTCCGGCTACACCTCCGTCGCCGAGCGTACGGACCCCGAACGGCTGAAGACGATCGTCGACCGGGCGCTGCGCCGCCTCGGCGAAGAGGTCGCACGCTACGGCGGCACCGTCGACAAGTACATCGGGGACAACGTGATGGCCGTCTTCGGCGCGCCGGTCACTCACGAGGACGATCCCCTCCGGGCGGTGCGGGCGGGGCTGGCGATGCAGGCCGCGATGACGGAGGTCAACGACCGCATCGCGGCCGAGATCGACACCGACTTCCTGCTGCGAGTGGGAATCAACTCGGGCGAGGTGCTGGCCGGGCGCGTCGGCGACGGATACACAGTGATCGGCGACCCCGTGAACGTGGCCGCTCGCCTACAGGCGGCCGCGCGGCCGGAGAGCGTCACCGTTGGCGAGGTCACCTACCGGCTCACCTCTGAGGCGATCGAGTATGAGGAGCTCGAGCCGCTGGATCTGAAGGGCAAGTCAGAGCCGGTGCCGGCCTGGGAGGCGGTGCGGGTCGTGGTAGGCGGTCGCGGCGCCCGAGCTTTCCGCGCCGCGACGCCGCTGATCGGCCGCGAGGAGGAATCGGAGCTGCTGCTGTCGCTCTACCAGCGGTTGGTGCGCGAGCAACGGCCGCACCTGGTGACCGTGATCGGGCAGGCGGGCGTCGGCAAGTCGAGGTTGCTCCGCGAGCTGACCGCCCGGGTGGCAAACGCCGACCCGAAGCCCGCGATCCGCGTCGGAAGCTGTCCGGCCTACGGCGCGGGCCTCGCCTACTGGGCGCTGGGAGAGATCGTCCGCGGTCAGTTCGAGATCGTCGACACCGACGACTCGGAGGCCGCGTTCGCGAAGCTTCGCCGCGGGATCGAGGGGCTGGTCTCGGAGGCCGAGACGGAGGAGCCCCCGGAGCGCGTGGCGGCGATCGTCGGCCGCCCGTTGGGGATCGAGCCGCCGGACCCGCAGATCAACATCGGCGAGGGCGAGGACCCGCAGCAGACTCGCGACCGGTTGTTCTCCGCGGTGCGGTCCCTGGTGGAGGGCGCGAGCCGCCACCAGCCGCTGCTCCTGGCGGTCGAGGACATCCACTGGGCCGACGAGGGAATGCTCGACCTCATCGAGTATTTGGCGCGCTGGGTGCGCGGGCCCGCGCTGCTGATCTGCCTCGCCCGGGATGAGCTCCTCGACCGGCGTTCCGGCTGGGGCGGCGGACGCCTGAACGCCACCACCATCACCCTGGATCCGCTCGCGCCCGAGCGAACGCGCGAGCTCGTGGACGCCCTTCTTCCCGCCAGTGGCGGCAACGGCAACGGCCAGCTCGCCGAGCAGGTGGCGGCGCGCTCGGGAGGCAACCCACTGTTCGCCGAGGAGATCGTCAACCGCATCCGCGAGGAGGGCACGAGCGGGACCGAGGCCCTACCCGAGACGGTGCACTCGGTCCTCGCGGCTCGCCTCGACGCGCTGACGCGACCTGAGCGGCGCGTGCTCCAGCACGCCTCGGTGGTCGGCAACACGTTCTGGGAGGGCTCCCTCGCGGGGCTCGCTACCGAGGAGCGAGTCGACCTTAGCCCGGCGCTGGCGGCGCTCCAGGAGAAGGACCTGATCGTCCCCAGTCCCGGCAGCCGGTTGGCCGGAGAGCGCGAGTACGCGTTCAAGCACGTGCTGATTCGAGACGTCGCCTACTCGACGCTTCCGAAGGCGGTGCGAGCCGGCAAGCACGCCGAGGTGGGTGCGTTCATCGAGGAGCGCGCCGCCGATCGTTCTGAGGGCGTCGTCGCGATGGTCGCCGAGCACTACGGACGCGCCGCGGCGCTGGCGGAATCGGCCGACCTCGATCCGGCCGAGCTGGAGCGAATCGACGCCCGCGCCCTCCATGCGCTCGAGGCAGCCGGCGACGGCTCCGCCGCCCTGTACTCCAACCAGGAGGCGCTCGCACACTACGAGATGGCCCTCTCGCTTCGGCGACAGCTCGACCCCGAGACCCGAGCGCGGATCTCCGAGAAGCTCGGCGACGTGGCTCTGCGGCTCGGGCACGTCGATCAGGCCGTCGAGGCGTGGGAGCGGTGCATGGAGCACTACCGGCGCGAGGAGGACCTCTCGCGAGTCGGCGACCTGCACCGCAAGATCGGAGCGGGCCTGTGGCACAAGGGCGATCGCGAGGGCTCCATCGAGCACTACCAGCGGGGCATCGACCTGCTGAAGGATGGCCCGCCTTGTCTGGAGCTGGTGCGGCTGTACGAGGAGGCCGCCTCGCTCTACATGCACACCGGCGACAACATGCTTGCGATCTACGCGTCCGAGAAGGCGCTGCGCCTCGCGGAGCGCCTCGGCGAGGCCGCCGCGGCAAGCCGCGCACACGGGATCTTCGGACGGGTCTTCGGCCGCATCGGCGACTTGGAGCGCGCCCGGGAGAACCTCGAGCGGTCGGTCGAGCTGGCGCGCGACACCGACCCGGGCGAGGCGGTGCGCGCGCTGCAGGCGCTCGGCTATCACCTCGAGGTCTCCGAGGCCGACTACGACGGCGCGGCGGCCGCCTACGGCGAGGCGCTGGAGCTCGCCCAGCAAACCGGCGACCTCCCCTCGCAGGTCGAGCTCTATGCGGCGCTCGCGCAGCTGGCCCTGCACCGGGGCGACTGGGACGCCGTCTCCAGCAAGACCGACGCGGCCGCGACGCTGGCCGAGCGCGAGGGGCTCCAGGGCAAGCTCTGCTTCCCGTACTCGATGCGTGGCGTGCTGCTGCGCCGCGACGGCGATCTCGACGCCTCGGCGGAAGCCCTCGAGGGGGCGTTCGAGCTGGCCGAGCAGGTCGGCCGCTCGGAGGTCGCCTTCCAGGCGCTGTTCTGGCTCGCCGGCACGCTTGGCGAGCAGGGCAATCACGCGGGCGCCGACCAGGCGCTGGCACGCGCGCTGGACGTGTGCGAGCGCGCCGGCCTCATCGCCCAGTCGCTCGAGGCGACGGCAGCGCGGGCCGTCAACCTCGCCCTTTGGGGCAGGGCCGAGCAGGCTTTCGAGACGGCGGGAGAGGCCGAGAGCCTCGCCCAGCGCCTTCGCTATCCCGTCGGCCTCGCGGCCAGCCTGGAAGCGAGGGGCGCCGCCGCGACTGACCCAACGGAGCGCGCCGAGCTGCTTGCGGAGGCGCGCGACGCGTGGTCGGGCCTCGGCCGTCCGCTCGACGCGGAGCGTTCCGAACGCCTCGCCGAGCGCGTCGCCCGGTAGGCATGCCGCCGTCCTGGCGACAACAGGCCGTTCTCGAGGCGCCTCCGGCGGCCGTTTGGGAGCTGATCGCCAATCCGAATCGCTTTCCGGACTGGTGGAGCGCCCAGGCGCTGGCGGTGACTGGGCCCGCGACGATCGAGCTCGGCTCCGAGTTTCGCCAGAAGTCGCCGGCGCCCATCGGCAGGTCGACGCTCACGACCACGTACAGGGTGGAGGCGTTCGACGAGCTCCACGAAGTCAAGCTGCGCTGTCAGGAAAGCGGCTGGTACTCGCACTGGTTTCTGACCGAGGCGCGCGGGTCCACGTTCGTCGATGTCGAGGTCGGAATCGAGCCGACCGCGCTGCAGTACCGCCTCCTCTTCGGCGCGCTGGGCAAGCGCGCGTTCCGCGAGGCGGCGGTCGACGCGCTGGACGGGCTGCGCGAGGCCCTGGGGGCCGACCGAGCGCGGTCGACGCAGTAGTCCGGGCGGCGCCAGCCGGACGCTACGCGAGTCCGGCGGCCTCGTACTCGCGCAGGAAGCCCTCGAACAGCCGCAGGTGGCCCTGCTCGTCGTGGAGGATGTCGATGACCATGTCGTTGGTCACGGGATCGATGCCGTCGGTCTCGGCCACGATCCGGCTGTAGTGCTCGATCGCGCCCCTCTCCGCCTCGATCACGCCGCGGATCACGTGCACGATGTCGACCTGGTCTGAGGGCGGCTGCAGGTAGGACTGCTCGGCCTCGAACTCGTCCGATCCCGGGACGACGCCGTAGAGCTCCTTGATGCGCTCCGCGAACAGCTTCGCGTGCCCCAGCTCCTCCTGGATGTCCTCCTCCAGCGACTCCTTGACCTCCTGAGCTCGGACGCCGTCGGGGTTGACCGAGTTGGCGATGTAGCTCATCACGGTCTCGATCTCCATCCAGTAAGCCTTCTTCAGCATCTCGACGATCTCGTCGCGCTTGTCGGAGTTCTCCGCGGCGAGGATGTCGCCGGTGGCTGTCTGCACCTCGGTCATCTCACACACTCCTTTCGCGTCGTTCCTACCCGCTCTCGACCGGTCTCATTCCGAGCCACCCGCCTCACGGGCCCGAAGCGCCAGCGCCAGCTCGAAGCGCGCCCGCGGATCGTCGAGCGCGTCGCCGAGCCGCTCGCGCAGCCGTCCGAGTCGGTAGCGGACGGTCTGCGGGTGGACGTGCAGCTCTTCCGCGACCCGGGTGATCTCGCCCTGGTGATCGAGCCAGGAGCGAAGCGTTTCGGTCAATCGCCGTCTCGAGGCCGGGGTCTCGTCGTCGAGCGGCTCGAGCCGGCGCGCCGCGAGATCCTGGATCAGGGATTCGTCGCCGTGCGCGACCAGCTCGGCCAGATGATCTGAGGCGAAGGCGATGCCGTCGCCGGCCTCGATCACTCCCTCCCTCATCAGGCGCCGCGCGGTCAGCGCACGGCGGGCGCTTGCCGCCGCCTCGAGCCAGGGGACCGGCGGGCCGAGCGCTGCGCGCG